>CANLED010000332.1 GCA_947489175.1 Chitinophagaceae bacterium
TAGAAAGGTATGTAATTTTTGAAGGAGAAGCTGTTGGTGCAGATCCAGCATGGAAGCCAGAGCGCAGTTTTCTAGTGTTGGGGTTAACAAAAGATGCTGCGATTAAGCTAGGACAACGATATCGGCAGCATGCAATTGTTTACGGTCAAATAAGTACCAAGGCACAATTGATCAAAGTTTGATGAAGCGTTTTAAAATTTATTGTATGACAACACAAGAAAATGAAATTCCGATAGGACCAGAAAAAGTCCTGGATGAAGAGAAAAAGAATGATGAGAAATCTAAATATGCAAATTCTATGAGTATGTACCAACGCATGAGGTCTGCCCTAGTTACAAAGGGATATGAAGGCTTAACTCCTGAGGAAAGGGCTTATTGGAACAGCGTGTATTAGACCTTTTAGTTAACAATATTATGTAGAGACAACTAAGGCTTGTTTTGGTATGGTAATAAATTTTCTATATCACTAAAAGTTCTTAGTTGTCTTACATGTTAATTTTTTTCAATTATTGCAACTAATAACACATCAGAAGGGTTGTTGCTCAATAGTAGTCGTTCATACAATTGACTGTTGATTTGTCTTTCTAAGTATCGAGAACTCCAATATTTTTTTGAGATCATCTTCATAAAAATTCCTTTTTATTTTACTTGTAATCCTTAAAAGTAATCTATAATGTGTCCATGTAAAATGTGAACGCAGTGCGTTCATATTTGAGTAAGTTTTATAAAATTGCCTAAAAAATGCAAGTTGCCTATAAGAAAACCCAGAGCCAAATAATTGCAACAAATTTTTGGATAGAGTTGTCAATAAAAAATCGCCATATTTTGCTCGTTCTTTATGAGCCATTGTTCTGTCATAGTCAATTGCGTATTAGTAATTACTGAACAGGAGTATTTTTGATAAAATCAAGAAACTTTCTCCCTTTCTCAGTCAAATAATATTGTTGTTTAGAGCTGTTTGGTTTGTCAGGTATGGTCATTTGCAAAAGTTCCAATTCTAACAGCGGGGTAATGTATTTTGCCCTGAACTTGGTTCTGTCTTTCCGTGCTAAACGCTCCATGAGTTCCTTTATAGATTTGGTTGTTTCGGTTAAAGACAGTAAATCCTCTACCTGGTGCCAACTTAATGCCGACTTAGTGCCAACTTGGTGCTGACTTGGTGCCGACTTAGTCCCGACTTGGTCCCAGCTTAAACCCAGTATGGCACCTAATTCCTTTCCAATTGACTCAATATCAACAACTTGAACAACTTCCGGTTGATAGTTCTTTTTGATAAACTGCACTTGAAAATGAAGTCCCTTCTCAAACCATTTGAACTCAATTTCCGGGTATGTCCTTAACTCACTTGCCATAATTTTTAACCCATTGCCCCATTGATCAATCACTCCCATGTGCTTAAATATTGGGGCAATCACTTTGTTACGGATATCACTTTGCCGGGCTTCCATTTCCTGAAAATCGATAGATGGCGGCAAGGTGCCGGGACTGGTTATTTCTACCATGTCATCGTAGATAGCCACTTTTATATCCTTGCCAGTTAAACTGTAATCACGGTGAACAACGGCATTACGAAGGGCTTCCCGGATGGCATCCATGGGATATTCCCAACGGCCTTTGGTGTATACTCCCTGTATTACTGAACCTTGATCAACATGCCGCTGAATAAACCTGAGGGCTTCAGCAGGCTGCAAGCCTATTTGTTCGTTTATGGTTTTGTCGTCTATCTTGGTGTCAGTAGTTATGCCTTTAAAACGGGCACATTCAATTTTGGAATAAGGAAACAATTCTTTTCGGCTCTCAAAATCTGCAAAAAGTACCAGTGCATTTGTAGGTAATATTACACCTTGGAGCTCTTTTATAAGCCCTAGCTTTTTTAGGGCTCCTTCATCCTGTTTTTCACCAGTTAGTTCTTGGAATTGTGTTCGGAAAATATTGATATTGAAATCTTCAGGGGATTTTCCATAAACTGGCTCACTGTCGAACGATACATTCCTTTTTCTGCGTTCCAATTCTTCAATGATAGATTGATCAGCAAGACGGTTGGTTGAGCCAATTCGGATATAAGTTCCATCCTGCTTGCCCTTTGATTTTAAATGGTAAGGAAAATCACTACCGCGATGAATTTGGACGCGGATAAAATGGATACCATCCTCTGCATGCAGCGAGATTTCCGGCACAATTATTGGAGTGCAATGAGCATGAATCAACGAAGCCAGTTGCTCCTCTACTTTCATCAGATCAGCCTCAGGAATACCCACCAATTCTCTCGGGTTATTTTGAAAGCCAATATACAAATCACCTCCAGCATCGTTAGCAAATGCTACGATTGTTTTTGCTAAATCAGCTGTAGCAGGCAATTCCTGTTTAAACTCTAATCTGCGCCCCTCGGGTTGTTGTATGATGTCTTTTATATTCATTCCTTATTCCAAATTAAATTACCAAACCGCATTCAAATATTTCTGCAATTGCGAGTTTTTGCCGGCCTACTTCAACACCTCTGCTTTCAACATTCCTATAATCTGAAGTTAACGAGACTACTTGAAAAAAATTTACGAATTAAAAGTAGACATCGTATCCTCAACCTATTGGAGGTGTATTATATTTTTAAATAATTTTAAAAGCATTTCAAAACTCCAAAACATCTGCCAATTGTTCTCTATTTTCCACATCTTTCATGGCCCCTAGAAGCTCGTCAAGTGAATTCATATTAAGCTTTTTACCTACTGCTGTGCGCGAAGCTGTAATGTCGTTGTTCAAATTGGTTAATCCCATTTCATAAACCAATAAACAAATGAGGCGTTCAAAAATTTTTGACTTCAGTTGAATAATTTCTTCTTCGGTTTTATCATCCACCCTCATAACTAAAACTAAATCATAGCTAGGAGAAAATTTACCCAGCGAGAGTTCCAGCGGTTCAAAGTCTGTTTTGATAAAACACCCAAAAACATTTGCATATTTTATTCCACCAATATAAATTGATGTTTGTAATTCAACATCATATTGCAGGAATACTTCCAAACAAGTATGTTCCATGTCTGCCAATTTCATGAAATGTGAAGGCAACTTGTTATAGGCACCCATAAATTCAGGCATCATTTCGTAAGATGACAAATAAGAAAATCCTTTCATCTCAAAAGCATGATTATCAAGCATTTTTTCAAGGCTTTGTTCTTCAGGGAGATTAACTGAACTTGCTTTTCCTTTTCCGATAATAAATCCATGTCCACCGTATCTTGACATTGTTCCTTTCATAAATTGTATTTTTTACATAGTTAAAACAAGTTCATTCAAAGGAAAACTATTTGCAAGCTTGCATA
>CANLED010000333.1 GCA_947489175.1 Chitinophagaceae bacterium
TTACCACCACCCAATTCTGGATGGGCAACCAACGCACCTTCTTCAACCAAGTATCCTTTTTTATTTCCTACCCACTGATCTATGTTGCTTCCATCAAACAAAGAAATAAATCCTTGCTTTTTTTCATCTTCAGAAAGAGGTATTGTAAAATCACTGGTAATTTCCCTCAAATAAATATTTCTATAGGCAACATAGGTACCATGTGCCTGTAATTCGATTTGTTCCTTAGAAAAAATAGGAATTTTACGGTCCCAATAATTTTCCAATATTGCATTGTCCGTCACCAATTTACCATTCAGATAAACGGTCACCTTTTCACCTTTCATGATGATGTGAAAAGTGTTCCACGCTCCTATTTTGTTATCAGCTACCGACAATGGCTTGCTGGGGTTCTTTTGGTTGTTGTATAGTCCGCCAGAGCCTACTTGGGCACCAACTTCGCGGCGACTAGTATCCCAGATTTGAACCTGCGGGCTACCACGCAGATAAATACCGGCATCTCCTTTTTCAGTTATTTTCCAGTCAACATACATTTCAAAATCACCATATTGTTTGGTAGTGGCAAGGTTATCTCCATGCCCAGTAAAAACAAGTAATCCATCTTTCACAACCCAATCAGTTTGTGCGCTCACGTTGGCTTTGCTTTGCGCCTCTTGCAATGCTGTTGGCGTCATTTTTGAACGACTGATTGGATTTCCCACCAATCCCTTCCAGCCAGTAAGGTCTTGTCCGTTGAATAATGAAATGAACCCATTTTCGTAAGGCATTGCCTCAATATGTGTACTTAAGGTTTTTACAAGGATGGCACTGTCATCACCCTTAATCAGGGTTATGGCCTTTTCAAGTGAAGAACGAACTATTGGTCCCCTGATATTTTTATCTGCCAATGCGAGCCTAGTCGCTATTCTTGCTGCATCTCCCCTTACTTCAACATCATCCAAATATTTGCTTACGAACATAAAAGAGCCGAAACCTGGAATTCTATCAGCCTCAGCCAACAGTCGCCTTTTTTGTACAGGATTTTTGGCAGCGTCCATTTGATCTTGCAACAACAATAAGTATTGAACAGAATTTTGTGGGACTATCTTTGACATGTTTACCGTCCTGATTTCAGGAAGTGCTTTATTTACATTGTCTAAAGCGGCATCAATGTGTTTTTTTGCAGGAGCAGATGCTTTGGGCAATGCTTTTTGCAAAGCAGCTATGGATGCAGTCGATTTGATGGTAGCCAATGCCCTTGCCGCATTACCCATGAAGGTTTCGTCTGACAGAAGTTTGGAAAGTGATTTAACTGCGGCGTCATCTCCTAACAATCCAAGGTGTTGGATGATTAGTTCTTTTGCGTAAAATGATTTCACTAAAGACAAACCGCTAGAAAGGATGGTAGCCGTATTTTTCATCTTAGCGGCGTCATTTGCAACATGGCTAACAAATGCATTTAATGCATAGGTAGATTTGAGTTTGAGCGAATCGTCGTCTAACCTCTTCAATAGTTTCTTCCAATCTCCTTTGCCCCATGATTCCATGGCAGTGAGGGTTGAACTGATTTCTGAAGATTTTTGAAAGGGAAATATTTCGAGTGACTTTTCAACAACATCTTGTTGAGCCGTTGCATTTGTAAGTGAAGCGATTAAAATATAGAGTAAAAAGAGTGACTTTTTCATGAAATTGAATTGATTAAATTAAATGTTCCAAGGTGAACGCATGGGAGGATTGATCAATCTGTTGGCTTCATCATCGTTGATGAATGTAAGGGCAACAGGATCGAACTTTAAAGATCTCCCCAATTGAAGGGCAATCTTACCCATGTTGATGAGAGTACACGACCTAAATCCATTGGATTCGTTGAGCGCGAATGGTGTTCTGAATTTCACAGAATCTAGGAAATTGGTTACCTGAGGTGCTGGATCAGGCATCATGGCAATCTTCTCTTTCAAGTTTGGAATGTCTGATTTGAATCCAGCATAAAGCTTTCCTTTAGGACCAGCGATGTAAGCATCATTGGGATCTTTTGCTTCGCCATCCAAAATGATTTTACAACCATCTTCGTATGTATATGTAATCCTTCTGAAAGTGCCACATGCATCAGGGTGCTGTTGTTCAGCATCCACTTCAACGGAAACAGGACTGGTTTCATCCTTACCCAAGAAATACTGGATCGGATCAAGATAATGTTGTCCCATATCACCCAAACCACCTCCATCATAATCCCAGTAGCCTCTGAAATTGGTATGTACGCGGTGGGAGTTGTAGGGTTTGAAAGGAGCTGGTCCAAGCCAACGTTCGTAATCGAGGGTTTCAGGAACAGGTTGTGTTTCCAACTTTGTTTTACCAACCCAATAGAATTTCCAGTCAAAACCAGTTGTTTTGCTCACGGTGACTGTCAAAGGCCAGCCAAGAAGGCCAGATTCAACGAGTTTTTTGATGGGTTTTACGGTTGTATTCATACCGTAGAAATTATCTTCGAACCTAAACCATGTATTTAACCTAAACATCCTGCCATATTGCTTAACAGCTTCAACAACACGCTTTCCTTCACCGATCGTGCGAGTCATTGGCTTTTCGCACCAGATGTCTTTACCAGCCCTGGCAGCTTCAATCGCCATGATTCCATGCCAATGAGGTGGGGTTGCGATGTGAACGATATCAACTTCAGGTAATGCAATCAGTTCACGGTGGTCGTGAAATGTTTTAACGCCACCGCCAATCATTTTTTCAGCACTTTGCAAATGGGTTTTATCCACATCGCAGATTGCAACAACTCGGGTTCCAGCATAAGAAATATGAACTCTTCCCATGCCTCCCAATCCGATAATCCCCTTTGTTAATTGATCACTCGGAGGGATGAATCCCCTTCCTAATACATGTCTTGGTACAATTGAAAATCCTGCAACAATTGCTGCTGAGTTGCGCAAGAATTTGCGCCTGCTGTTTTGAGAAATAGGCTTCATATAGAAGGTTAATGATTGTGTTTTAAAGATAAAGAATGCAGTGATAGATTGTATGAATTTTCTTTGATAATTTTAATATATGATGAAATTACCGAAAAAGCATTTCATAATGTATGAAAGCAAGAGGCAGGCATGGCCAGTAGCAAGGTTTTTTTCAAGCGTTTACTGTGGAATTTCACCATTTCTGCAGTTATTTTGAGTATTTGTATATTGATTGGAGTTGTTGGCTATCATTATTTGGCGCCTTCAACATGGATTGATGCTTTTCACAATGCTTCTATGATTTTGAGTGGAATGGGGCCAGTTATCTACATTAAAACTGATCAAGGAAAATGGTTTATCAGTTTTTATGCCTTGTTTAGCG
>CANLED010000334.1 GCA_947489175.1 Chitinophagaceae bacterium
ACCATGATAGCAGCACATATTACTTTGTTGCTTGGCTTGTATCAGTGGTTATTGGGTAGGTATGGTCTATTTACATATGTAAAGCCTGAAGGCATTTCGATGATGAAGGATCCTTATTTGAGGTTTTTTCAAATGGAGCATCCCGTATCAATGATATTGGCCATTGTATTGATAACCCTTGGATATGGTATGGCAAAGAAAAATGTTGACGATCAAACCAAGTATAAAAAAGCATTTAGGTATTTTGTACTAGCCTTAGTATTGATTTTAGCAGCAGTTCCATGGCCATTCAGGGAATTGGTAGCAAGGCCTTTGTTTCCGGGGATGTAATTACGTACATTAAGAAGGCAGTCTTTTCAGTTCAATCACTTCAATGTCTTTGATATCTGAACCATCAATTACAAAACGAAGAAGTGTTTGCACTTTATGCCAGCCAGACTTACCGCAAGCCCCAGGATTGAGGTGAAGGCAGTCAAGTTCAGGAACATATTGGATAAGAAGAATATGGGAATGCCCACAGATGAAAATCTTTGGTTTGCATTCCCTTATTTTTTCTTTGACGCCAGGCGCAAATTTCGGAGGCCTTCCTCCGATATGCGTCATAAGAACCGGGACTGATTCCGTCTTCCATTCAAGCCATTCTGGAACTATTTTATTGACTTGATGGTCGTCGATGTTACCATAAACTGCCCTCAAAATGGCATGGCTTTTAAGCGTGTCTAGAATAGCTGGATCACCTATATCGCCCGCATGCCATACTTCATCGGCACCATTTAAATACGGAATTATTCTTTTGTCAAAAAAAGCATGGGTATCAGAAATAAGAACTATTCTTTTCATCTAGTTGAAAATCAATTATTTGATGTAAATTTGCAAACCGGTGCAATGTAGAAAGAAAAGAGTTAACTAATGATTTTGTATTATTATAAGTTATTTTCAAAAGAAATTTTCTAATTAAGAAGCTTTTCTTATCTTTGCGCACCCAAAAAGTATGGCGAAACAAGCTCTCATTAAACAGGACGGAATTATCATCGAGGCATTAAGCAATGCGATGTTCAAAGTGAAGTTAGAAAACGGACACGAGATATTGGCTACAATTTCGGGTAAGATGCGTATGCACTACATTAGAATCCTTCCTGGAGACAGGGTTGGAGTGGAAATGAGTCCGTACGATTTAACAAGAGGAAGAATCATTTTTAGGTATAAATAACCATGCCCTTAGGGCTTAAACGTGAATTATGAAAGTAAGAGCATCCATTAAAAAACGCAGTGCAGATTGTAAAATCGTACGCAGGAAAGGTGTATTATTTGTTATTAACAAGAAAAATCCTCGTTTTAAACAACGTCAGGGTTAATTATTAATTGAAATTAGTTTAAAGTAAAAATCAATAAACGCGTATGGCTCGTATTGCAGGTATAGATTTGCCGAAGAATAAAAGAGGAGAGATCGGACTCACTTACATCTTTGGTATTGGTAATTCCACTGCCCGTTACATTCTTGATAAGGCTGGAATAGACTTTAGTAAGAAAGTAAATCAGTGGAATGATGATGAGTTGAATGCCATCAGAACCATTATCACTAATGAGTTCAAAGTTGAAGGTCAACTTCGTTCTGAGGTTCAAATGTCAATCAAGCGTTTGCTTGATATTGCCTGTTATCGTGGTCTTCGTCACCGTAAAGGATTACCTGTTAGAGGTCAGCGTACAAAAACAAACGCTCGTACAAGAAAGGGTAAGAGGAAGACTGTTGCGGGTAAGAAGAAGGCAGCCAAGAAATAAAATTAAGTGAGATTCGGCTTGTCCGATTCTCATTTTTTATATGCACCAACAAACACTGTTCAGCGCCAGATACTGGGTGTAGGCTTAGGGTTGAGCAGGGTCCGCAAGGATTGTAAGTATTTATTAGATTACCTTTTTTATTATTATGGCAAAAGCACAACAAAACAGCGCTAAGGCGGCTGCAAAAAAGAGGGTGGTAAAAGTTGAGAGTTTCGGAGATGCACACATCAACGCTACATTCAACAACATCATCATCAGTTTAACGAACAAGACAGGTCAAGTGATTTCATGGAGTAGTGCCGGTAAAATGGGCTTCAGGGGTTCTAAAAAGAACACTCCTTATGCTGCTCAAATGGCTGCATCAGACGCTGCAAAAGTTGCATTGGATGCAGGTTTAAAGCGTGTAGATGTTTACGTGAAGGGACCAGGATCAGGAAGAGAAGGTGCCATTCGTGCACTTGCAAATTCCGGAATTGAAGTAGTAATGATTAAAGACGTTACTCCACTTCCTCACAATGGTTGTCGCCCTCCAAAGAAGCGTCGCGTTTAATTTTCTTATTATAAAAGGCAAGGGATTCAGTTTTATGATTTTTTAATAATCCCCTGTCATTACTTAAAAAATCAAAATTTACATTATGGCACGTTACACTGGCCCCAAAACAAAAATCTGTAGGAAATTCGGTGAGCCGATCCTCGGAAACGGAAAGTATCTTGACAAAAACAGCAATCCTCCAGGACAGCATGGTGGCTCTAAGAAGCGCAAGGCTCCAGGAGAATATGCAATTCAGTTGAAGGAAAAGCAAAAGGCTAAGTACACTTATGGTGTTCTTGAGCGCCAGTTCAGAAAGACATTTGAAGAAGCTGCACGTTTGAAAGGTGTTACAGGTGAAAACTTGATCAAGCTTTTGGAAGGTCGCTTAGACAATGTTGTATATAGAATGGGAATTTCTCCTTCTAGGCCTGCTGCCCGTCAGTTGGTTGCTCATAAGCACATCATGGTTAATGAAAATGTTGTTAACATTCCATCTTATCAATTGAAAGCTGGTGATGTTATCTCTTTGAAAGACAAAAGTTTTGCAAATGCTAGCATTACTGGATTTGTTAGACCTAAAAATCCAAAAATTGGATGGGTTGATTTTAGTGAAGCAGAAATGTCTGGCACTTTCATCGCATATCCTGAAAGAGAAAATGTTCCTGAAAATATCAGAGAGCAGCTTATCGTAGAATTGTATTCTAAGTAATCACCCTGATGCTACTATGGCATCAGTGGTTTTTTTTTATATCACCCGTTTTCCCCGACAAAATCGGGATCAACAAGTAAAACTGAAATTTAAATATGGCCATTTTAAATTTCCAACAGCCGGACAAGATTGTTCTTCAAAAAGCGAACGATTTCGAAGCTCAATTTGAGTTTCGCCCATTGGAACCAGGTTATGGAGTAACTATCGGTAATGCTCTACGCAGGGTATTGTTGAATTCTTTAGAAGGTTATGCCATGCCGCTTGGCAGGAGATGCTGCCGCATCAG
>CANLED010000335.1 GCA_947489175.1 Chitinophagaceae bacterium
AATGGTTTTCCCATCAAGCTGCTTCCATAGCAGGTTAATGGTGTACCTGAACCCACCCCACCCTTCTTGAGTGTAGCTGATGCTGTTGGCCTGTTTTGTGATCTTTCCTTGTTGATAGCCCAGTCTGGAAAGGTCGTCTCCCTTTACCGGGTCTCCTGCATTCCTTGTGGCTCCAGTATACTGAGGAGCAATAAGGTTGATGTCAAACCCTTCCGGCACATTCTCCAACCTGATCCAACCAACAGGAGCTGTTGCGTGCACAAAGCTTTTCAAAACGGTTCCGTTCTTCCAGGTTACGGTTGAGGTAGCGGTTTTGAGGTCAATGGTAGAAGCGGATTGTGCCCCCCAGCTGTTGATGGGAACTTCAATTGCCCCTCCAGGGATCTTGCTGGGCGCAGGCTCTCTGTCGTAAGGATGATCAAAGAGTTTTTGAACGGTATCGTATTGTTTTTTGTCGACCTGTTCCTGTACCCATTTGAAGCTGAACTCCTCTCGGTGGAGACCCTTCATCGGCCTTTCATCCCAAAGGTCTGCCCTGTCAAGAGAAATACGCAGGTTTCCGTTTTTTTCCCAAATCAATCCCCCCAGCATGCCATTGCCGATGGGCAGCGCTTCGTCCCAGCGCTTGGCCAGCGTATCAAATTGAAGGTTGTGTTTTTTTTCCTGGGCGTTTGTTTGAAGGGTTAAGCCACAGATAAGCAGCAGCACCCAAATGGTTCTTGTCATGTGTGTTAAGGTAAGAAAAAATGCCCTGATGACAGGAGGATCACTTTAGCTTTTTCAGGTATCTCTTGTTGATCTGGTATTGGTAAACCCTTTTATCAAACTCCGTTCTTTCCCTTTCAACGAGCGCGTCATTTGTCGAGGCGTACACACCAAATTTCTTGTTGATCATTTGCAGACAATCCGATCGGAGTTTGTTTTGAATGGTAGCATCCTTGTTTTTAGCGCCCAGTGCATGATTGATTTGATCAATGGTTGTATAATTTCCGGTGGATGAATTGTTGAGGATGATCTCCAACACGGAACGCTCTTGTTCATTGAGTGCAGATAGGAATGGCGAGGTTTTATCAACCTCCAGCGTTTTGTTTTTCTCATGTGTTTGTGCTTCTGGAAAATCAATCGATTTTCTTTTCCGCATGAAGAAAATGATCAGGATAAAAATCGCTGACAGGATAAAATAGTATTTCAGTTTATTTACCCAATTTGATATCGAGAATGGTTCATCATTGTACAAATGCAGGTCTGTGGGAGTAAAGTCTGTTGATTTGAGTTCAATGTATCCCAGACTATCTGTTAAGGGATTGTACAAATAAAGTGTAGAGTCGTATGATATGTAAAATCCTTTTTTATTTTTGATTTCATTGGCCCCGAGAAGTGCTGCTTTTTCGGCATTGAATTTGAAAACTGTATTGCTGTTGAAATCAAACAACCCCCAGAAGTCACCCACTCCCTCCATGATTAAACCGTATTTTGTTGGTATAATTTGTCGATGATCGGTGAGGTATTCGCTTCTGATGTCGCTTGACAAAAACTTGGGTTCTTTCCACCAGCTCGCTGTTTCCAGGTTCAGGCATTGCACGCGGTAGCGTTTATCTTCCTTTTCTTTTGGTGTGATTGCATATACATCATTAGCCTCAAGGTAGGCCAGGTAGATGCGGTTGTTTTGAAGGTCCGGACAAACCAGGCTGTTTCGGATTTGGGAGAATTCAATTTCCTCGTTCAAACGAACGATGAACCATTCTTTAGCCTTCTCATCATAATACCGCAGACCGCCGTTCGTTTTCCAGAAACCCCAACCGCCCAGGCTATAGATTTTGTTTTTCCAGACGAAGGTATAGGCACCGAAATTGTATCCCTCGAAGCAGGTATTATCGATGCGATTTATGTTGGAAGAATCAGACAGATATACTTTGCCCGATCCATCGACTAGGGTGAAAAGTTTTCCGTCTTTGACCAGGTAGTTATGGTTTGCCGAACCGCATTCAAGTTCTTTCGGAAGGGAGAGGAATTTGTTTTCCGGCGCGTTCCCTTTGATAGTAATTTCCTGGTTCGACTTTTCTGCAATCAGCTTCAATAGATTTTGTTGAGCGATTAAAGGTGATGCACAACACAAGAAAAGGCACAGCGTCAGGATAGGTTTCATTTCACAAAACTAGTGCTTGCAAAGCTAAATGTAAGAATCACAGTCTATACATATGATAATTATATAATGTATATATATATGATAAACAATACTTATTGGTAAATCTATGCGAATTGATAAATCTTTAGCGATAGGTTTACCGTGGATTGTATTTTTCTATTGAATTGATGGAGATTTGAGCAACACCAAGATAATTCTTAATTTTTTTTACAGCCGTTGCTAACCAATTTTTCAAAAAGAAACGAAGAGATAAAACTATTTAAGCTGATGAAGTATAAATAA
This sequence comes from Chitinophagaceae bacterium, assembly GCA_947489175.1. Classification (GTDB taxonomy): domain Bacteria; phylum Bacteroidota; class Bacteroidia; order Chitinophagales; family Chitinophagaceae; genus Pollutibacter. The sequence goes on from CANLED010000335.1 coordinate 2,429, forward strand.
AAGTACTTTAATTTATAGTCAACGGATGTTGGTTCAGGTTAATGCAAACTCCAAATCAATTTAAATTCTCACATGATTTTATTTTACGATAACCTCTAACCCAAGCCTCACCAATTCATTCAAAGAAATCCCCTTTTCTTCAGCAACAGATGCTGCTTTTTTATGCAGGTCAACCGGTATTCTTACATTGAATGTTCCTTTATAGGTTTTCTGTGGAGATCTTCCTTGGGTCTGACATACATCTATATAATCATTCACTGATTCTTTGAATGCTTTTTTCAATTCCCTTACGGAGCTTCCCTCAAAGCTGATCAAATCATCTATACCCAAAATTTTTCCATAAAATGTTTCGTCCTCTGCAATGTAGTGAACTGCGCCCAGGTATTCGCCATATTTGAATAGACTACTCATATTTTTATAATTTGTCTTTACAATGTTCTATGATTAGCAGGTAATGAGAAACCTTTTCAGCAATTTTTCTTTTCTACTCATGGAAATGAGCAACTGTAAATCAGTTGCAAAATTAATCAATAATGAAATACTTTATCGTCATGACAAAGAAAATCATTGTTGATTCAAGCGAAAAGAGGTAAGAACCAACAGATAAAAGAAAATCATCAAGAATCCATGAGGGATTCTTGCCCCAATAGTTTGATTTTAACTAAATCAGCATTTAAAAAATACTATTTACGTTACTGCTTAAACGCATTCCACCCCTGTGCAGTAACATCGTAAGTGTTACCACCCTTGCTTTTGAATTTGGCACCTTCTTCGGCATCGGTAATGTAACCGATCACACTGATCTGCTCGTTGAGGGTGAGCTTTTCGTAATCGTCCTGATTGATGGTGAAGACCAGTTCATAATCTTCGCCTCCG
>CANLED010000336.1 GCA_947489175.1 Chitinophagaceae bacterium
TATGAAAAAATGGGTAAATCTTTTTCCGACTTCGTGGAAAATCAGCACCTAGTTAAAAGTGGCAATAATCCAATAACACTCAGTTCCAATGCGGTTTTCTATATGAGAAAATAGCCAAACTCGAGACCCGCGTCCCCTTCGGGAGACGCGGATGGGAAGGGCTGTTCCATTCTTCATTTTTCATTCTACATTCTTCATTCTTCGCTTACCTCAACCACCGCCTTAATCACTCCAGTTTCTGGTTTCAACCAACTGGGAAATTGTTCCTTTACATCATCAAACAATACCCGATGTGTTATATAATTTGCTGGATTAACCAAGCCGGAAGCAATACAAGATATCACATATTCAAAATCTTCTCTAGTTGCATTTCTGCTGCTCATCAATGTTCCTTCGCGTTTGTGAAACTCAGGATGACTCACACTGATCTCTCCTTTTTGAAGTCCCACCAAAATATATTTCGCACCGTGAGCCATGTATTGAAATGACTTGTTGATGGCTGCAAGATTTCCTGTTGCATCAATCACAACTGTTGGCATATTTCCATCTGTTATCTTATGAATCTCCTCTGTTGGATCCACCGTTTTGGGATTGATTACAAACGCCAGTTTTAGCGTCTCCTTGCAAAATTGTAAACGACCTTCATTGATATCCATCATGATTACTTGCGCGCCAGCAATGCGTGCAAATTCTGCAATTCCCAAACCGATTGGTCCGGCTCCAACAACAAGCACAAATTCACCTTGCTTAACCTCTGCACGCCTGATGGCATGAGCACCTATTGATAGCGGCTCTACCAAGCATAAATCATCAACCGACAATCCACCTGACTTGACCAATGAATAAGTGGGAACAGAAAGATATTCAGAAAACCCTCCGTCAATATGAACACCGCTGACTTTTAAGCTGCTGCAACAATTGGGCTTTTGTGATTTGCATGCGATGCAATTGCCACAATTAAAATATGGAATAAATGTAACGACTTCTCCGACTTCAAAATCTGTTGCACCACCGGTGTCTACAAGTATTCCTGAAAGCTCGTGTCCTAATATTCTTGGATAATCAAAGTATGGCTGTGTTCCTTCGAAAGCGTGAAGGTCGGTGCCGCAAATGCCAATTCGTTTGATTTGAATAATGGCATGGCCTGTTTTTGAAATGGGTTTTTGGTGTATTTCATAATTAAATTCACCAGGCTTTGTACAAACCAATGCTTTCATGTGGAATTTTTTAGTTGTTTTTATAATAAAGCCTTTGTAATTAATTGAAAATCAGCATATTAAAATGCAAATTTTACCCATCAAAGACTCCCCTCCTGGACAGGAGGGGTGGACTCTGGCGAGGCGCCGAAGGTGACTAGACAGAGGCCGGGGTGGTGGAGATCCTTCGCCTTGCTTATAATGACGTCTTTGTAATTCGTTGAAAATCAGCATATTAAAATGCAGGATTTCTCAATCAAAGACTCCCCTCCTGGACAGGAGGGGTGCCGAGACAGATGAGCGAAGCGAATCTGGCTCGGCGGGGTGGTGGAATTAAATTAAGGACATCCACCACTCCTCCTCTGTCTCGTCACCTTCGGCGACTCGCCAGAGTCCACCCCTCCTGTCCAGGAGGGGAGTCTTTGATGGGTAAGCCTACATTTTAACACTCTGATTTTCAATTAATTACAAAGAGGTCATTACCATCCTTTACGTTCACTAGCCTGGGGTTTAAACCCCAGGCTAGTGAACATAAACCTCTTGCATTAATTTATAAGTAACCCTTGCCTTTTTTCTTCAAAGAGGCCTTATCTTTATCTCAAGCAAAAATTAGCATTTACACATTCAATCCACTGCATAACCAAGGCATGAAGAATAAAATAGGCATGAACCTCCTCCTATGGGGTACTGAGATCGATGAATCACTTTTCCCAGTGCTAGAAGATATCAAAAAGGCGGGATATGACGGAGTTGAAATCCCCATTTTCGATACCAACCCTTCACATTGGAAAAGTTGGAGAAAAAAGCTGGATGAATTGGAACTCGATCGAATCGCAGTGACCATCAATGGTCCTGATCATAACCAAATTTCCACAGATCCATCTCAAAGAAAAAATACACTTGAAAGAAATAAGCAAGCATTGGAATGCGCTTCTGTATTGGGTTCTACGCTCATGACGGGTCCTTTTCATTCTGCACTTGGTGCCTTTAGTGGAACGAAAGTGAGTGCAGAAGAGAAATTATGGGCAAAAGAAAACTTGCATGCGTTGGCGCAGTATGCCGAAACATTGGGCATCACATTGGGATTGGAATACCTCAATCGTTTTGAAAGCTACCTGGTATCCTGTGCAGATGAACTGATTGAGTTGGTGAACGACATCAACCACCCGGCATGCAAAATGATGTTCGACACATTTCATGCAAACATTGAAGAAAAAAACATGGCCACCGCCATCGAAAAAATGGGCGACAGACTGGTACATGTGCAACTTTCTGAAAACGACAGGGCCACCCTAGGCAGAGGTCATGTAGACTTCCCTCTTGTGCTTCAAGCACTTAAAAACATAAATTACCAAGGCATGATCAGCATCGAAGCCTTCAGCACCAAACTCAGCGCCGCGAACATTTGGCGCAAGATGTTCGAGTCTGAAATGCAATTGGTTACAGACAGTTTCAACTACATCAAAAGCATACAACATGAAAATTAACATTGCCATCGTAGGCCTTGGATTCGGCTCAGAATTCATACCGATTTACCAGAGACATCCACATACAAACATGTATGCCATTTGTCAACGCAACACAGAAAAACTCAATGCCATTGGCGATGCCTTTGGGATTGAAAAAAGATATTCAGATTATGATGAATTGTTGAAAGATCCAAACATAGACGCAGTTCACATCAACTCCCCCATTCCAAACCATGCTGAACAATCACTCAAAGCACTTTATGCAGGAAAGCATGTTGCCTGCACCGTGCCAATGGCAACAAGCGTAGAAGACTGCATGAAAATTGTTCAGGCTTGCAAGGAAACCGGCAAAAAATACATGATGATGGAAACCGTGGTTTATGCCCGGGAATTCCTCTTCGTAAAAGAACTCCATGAAAAAGGAGAACTTGGTAAAGTGCAGTTCCTGAAGGCATCACACCAGCAAGATATGGATGGTTGGCCTGATTATTGGCCTGGATTACCGCCGATGCATTATGCAACGCATTGCGTAGGACCGGTAGCAGGATTGCTGAAGCTAGAAGCAGAATATGTTTCATGCTTTGGGTCTGGAACCATTAGGGAGGAGCTTGCTCAAATCCACAATTCACCA
>CANLED010000337.1 GCA_947489175.1 Chitinophagaceae bacterium
GTTAAACATACAACTTATTGATCCTAAGAGATACCAAGAAAGCAACAGTGCCATTTTCAAAAAACTAGCCTTCATGCTTGTTTTCTTTATGAGTTTCCTTTCGTTTATTATCGTGTATTCCTCGTTACATCCAGGCAACTTCTTTATAAAATACCTTTTTTCTTTGATGGGATTGCTTTTTGCCTTTATGGGGTACATCATGCCTTCTATCAAACCCAATTATTTTATTGGGATGAGATTGCCTTGGACCTTAGAAAGTGCCGACAATTGGACGGCCACGCACAAAATGGCAGGGAAATGGTGGATGATAGGAGGTTTGTTACAAGCCTTGATAGGCTTTGTATTTCCAGCCAAATTTGCTTTCATCAGTTTCATGATAATCATGGGTTTGATGGTTGCAGTACCAGCTGGATTTTCCTATCAATTTTTTAAAAAACATAACCATGACTGAATAGCATCAGCCCTTAGATGCTCCAAATGCACTTGTATTTCCCGTCTTTTCATTACTTTTGCACAAATTTTATTGCATGAAAAGATCTGTGATAACAGGAACAGGATCCTATATACCAACTAAAATAAAGTCAAACAACGATTTTACTGCATCTGATTTTTATACTGAGCAAAAGGAAAAGATAGATACCCCAACTGATGTTATTGTCGAAAAGTTCAAGGCCATTACGGGTATTGAAGAGCGTCGTTATGCAGAAGCAAGCATGACAACTTCAGACATGGCTGCATTGGCTGCCAAAGAAGCCATTGCCATGAGTGGTGTGGATCCCGAAACAATAGACCAGATTATTTTTGCCCATAACTTCGGGGATGTTTTAAGCAATACCATACAAACTGATGCCATTCCTGCCTTGGCCAGTAGGGTTAAGCAGCTTTTAGGCATCAAGAATCCCGCTTGCATTGCCTACGATATATTGTTTGGTTGTCCAGGTTGGGTACAAGGTCTCATCCAAGCCGATGCTTTCTTCAAAGCCGGCATTGCCAGCAAAGCGCTTGTTATAGGCGCTGAAACGCTTTCTCGCGTAATTGATCCACATGACCGCGACAGCATGATTTTTTCTGATGGTGCAGGATGTTGCATTCTTGAGTACAAAGAAACTGGTGAAAATGGTGCGGGTATCATAGGCGCAAGTGTTCAGTCACATTGTAACGATGAGACTTATTACATCAATATGGGATGTTCAAACCTGCCTGAAAGCGACAAAGATGTTAGATACATAAAAATGAAGGGCAGAAAGGTATATGAGTACGCTGTAAAGCTTGTACCTCCTGCGATGAAAGAGTGTTTGGATAAAACCGGTATAGATATCAGTGAATTGAAGAAAGTATTCATTCACCAAGCCAACGAAAAAATGGATGAAGCGATGATTAATAAGTTGTATAAATTATACGACGCCAAAGCTCCTGAAAATATCATGCCTATGTCAATTCAATGGCTCGGCAATAGCTCCGTTGCAACAGTGCCTACTCTTCTTGATTTGGTGTTGCGTGGAAAGCAAGAAGGACATGAAATTCATGAAGGAGATGTTGTTTTATTTGCTTCTGTTGGAGCTGGGATGAACATCAATGCGGTAGCTTATAGAGTCTAAAGTTTTTGGTTTAAAGTTGAATGGAGTTGTTGAAGTTGAAGGGGTTGAAGTGGTTTAAGAGGTTGAAGGGAGATCCCTCGTTGCGCTTATAGTGACGTCTTTGTAATTCATTGAAAATCAGTGTGTTAAAATGCAGGCTTCCCACATCAAAGACTCCCCTCCTGGACAGGAGGGGTGCCGAGACAGATGAGCGAAGCGAATTTGGCTCGGCGGGGTGGTGGAGATCCTTCGCTTCGCTCAGGAAGACAGGGTCCCTGACTGTCGGCAATCCACCACCCCGTATTCTGTCTCGTCACCTTCGGCGACTCGCCAGAGTCCACCCCTCCTGTCCAGGAGGGGAGTCTTGTAATTCTTGCTTCAACAACACATTTGTTTATCTTCACAAGACGTCATAACCTTTTTTTAGGGTCCCCCGATAAATCATTCGGCATGACATAATAACCTGCTCATTTGGGAGGGTACTCCATTCAAACTTTAAACCAAAAACCTTAAACTAAACTCCTTCAACCCCTTCAAACCCTTCAACTCCAATAAACTTTAAACCAAAAACCTTAAACTATCCTAGCAGCATCCTCCGCCTGGAACACACGCTGCTACTGGTTTTTGTGCGAAAACAGTCACAGAGAAAATTCCTGCTCCAGAGTTGTTGTATGAAGTGATTTCATCTTCTGTGAGGTAATTGATTAAAATGTCGTTTGGAATCACAATTGCTTTTTCTTTTTGAATGGTGATGTTGCTGAATTCGTTCAACTCAATCAATTCAAGATATATCTGTTTTTGTACTGCGCCAGATACACAACCAGCATACATTTCAGCTGCATTACGAATTTTCTCAGGGAGGCTTCCGACCAATACAACATCTGAAATGCTAAAATGTCCACCTGGTTTTAATACCCTAAATATATCCTTGATAACAGCATCTTTGTTGGGAACTAGATTCAATACACAATTGCTGATAACCACATCCGCTACATTTGCAGAAATTGGCATGTTTTCAATATCACCTTGCCTGAATTCAACATTGTGAAAATTTAATTTTTCAGCATTCTTTCTTGCCTTATCAATCATTGCGGGTGTAAAATCAACCCCAATAACTTTCCCTGTTGGACCAGCTAAATTCCTTGCTACAAAACAATCATTTCCAGCCCCAGACCCTAAATCTACCACAACATCACCTGCTTTTATTTGTGCAAATTCAGTTGGTAATCCACAGCCTAAGCCAAGATCCGCATCAGGATTATATCCCTCTAATGTTGTGTAATCATCACTCATGATGTTATACACTTCAGTGCTACAGCCACCTGCTCCACAGCATGATGATTGATTCGTTTCTTTGTCCTGAAGCGCTATCTCACTGTACTTTTGCCTTACAAGTTCTTTTAATTCATTTTCGTTTTTCATACTCTTTTTTTTAACAACAGTTTTTATTGAATGTACTTATGGAAAAAAAATCTTTCATCATTTCAGATACAACAAGCCATTCTTGCTTGTCAATACAGTAACAGGTTTTTACACCTGAGATTTCACCCTTAATCAAACCTGCTTCTTTCAATTCTTTCAGGTGCTGCGAAACTGTGCTTTGGGATAGTGGCAACTCATCTACGATGTCACCACAAATGCAATGGTCTTTTTTTAGCAATAGTTTGATAATGGCAACCCTAGCTGGATGCCCCAGCACCTTGGCATATTTTGCAATG
>CANLED010000338.1 GCA_947489175.1 Chitinophagaceae bacterium
ACAATGGCTTAATAAGGGATTGCACGGGGAAATGAAATACATGGAAAATCATTTTGAAATGCGTGTAGACCCCACAAAACTTGTGCCGGGTGCTAAATCAGTCATCACTTTGATGTTCAATTATTTTCCTTCTGAAAATCAAACACCCAACTCTCCCAAGATTGCAAAATATGCATACGGCAAAGACTATCATGTAGTCATTAGACAAAAGTTACACGAATTTATTTTCAAGATACGTGAAGTGCTAGGAGATATTGAAGGCAGGGGATTTGTTGATTCTGCACCTGTGCTTGAAAGGGCTTGGGCAAAACAAAGTGGATTGGGATGGATTGGGAAAAATGGAAACCTCATCAACAAAAAAATGGGATCTTTTTTTTTCCTAGCTACACTCATTGTTGATGTTGATTTAGAACCAGACACTCCTTATCACCAAGATTATTGCGGAACCTGCAACAAATGTGTTGAGGCTTGTCCAACCGAAGCCATTCTACCCAACAAAGCCCTAGATGCTACAAAATGCATTTCTTATTTTACCATTGAACTTAAATCAGCGATACTCCCCGCTCCTTTAACCGACAAATCAAACAATTGGGTCTTTGGATGTGATATTTGTCAAGACGTTTGTCCCTGGAACAAATTCAGCAAAGAACATCAACATGATGAGCTAGAACCATTGAACGAAATACTGAACTTCTCCATCAAAGATTGGGAGGAATTGGAAAAAGAAACCTTCAACAAAATATTCAAAGAGTCGCCTATAAAAAGGACAAAATGGGAAGGCATGAAGAGAAACTTAAAACTATTTAACTTGTAACTTATTGTTGCGCCACCTGTTCTTTGAACATTTCCAGGCTGTGTTGCAAAGCAGGACCTTTCATATCTGAAGCCATCATTCCATAAATTTTTTCCCAAGGATACCAGCGCAAACGTTCAACGATAAACCAAACTACTTGAACGGAGTCTTCACGCTGCGTCAAACTAAAACCGGATTGAATAGGAAGATCACCGGGTTTTGTTATAACCAGTGAAATGCCATCGGATTGAATTGAAGTAATCACAATGGAACTCATATCCCCATTGCTAGATGGCCAAGATATTTTATCGTCAATATGAAGTGTTGAATCTTTTTTATCAACGGTAATATCCGTTTTTCCAACAAGCAGGTCATTCCAATCTTGCCATTTATGAAGGTCGCACAAAGATGAAGCTACATTCTTTTGTTGACCGGCTACCATGATCCATTTTGAAGTCATTACTTGAGAAGGGAACAATGCGGAAAATAGAAGCATAAATCCTGACAGCACTAGAAAAACAAACAACAATCCCTTGTATTTACGTTTCATCATTCCCATTTAAAAACTTTTATTGCAACGGCGTATAATAAAATGCCCCAAATGAGCAGGTATTTCAATTGAGGAGTGCAATCAGACAAATGTGCACCTTCGAATGCAACATTGCGCATGGCCTCGTTGAGATAAGTTAAAGGCAATATTTTACAAACAGGTTGCAACCATGTAGGGAAATTATCTACCTGGAAAAAAGTGCCTGCCAATAAGAATTGAGGCAGCGTAACAAGATTGGCAAAAGGAGGAATGGCACTTTCATTATTTGCCAAGCCACTGACGATAAAACCGAAGCCCATAAACACTAACAATCCGATTAAACTCAATACCATGAGTTCTGCAAATGTTATCCATCCATACACAAGTGTAAATTTAAACGCAAAATGTCCAATGCCCAGAATAACAACAGCTGTAATCATTTGAAAAATAATTCTACCAATCCCTTCACCAAAAACAATGTAAGTTTTGCGAATCGGTGTAGCAAAAAATCGCTTTAAAACGAGCTGCTGGCGTAGGTTGAAAAAGATAAAGGCAACACCAAATACACCGGCACTTAGCAATGAAAAACCAAGTTGTCCGGGCAAAATAAAATCAATCGTTCTGTACACCCTGCCTGGCAATGTTTCTTTAACCATGAAAGCATAGGTTGGCCTCTTCGGAAAATTCTTTAGGTCTAGTTCCCCTATTGCTTTTTGAATGATGGATTGAAGCAATCCTATTCTATCTGCAGCAGCGGTTGAAGTGGTTATCTCAACAGTATATTTTGGAAATCCATTGGGATTGATTTCCTTAATATTAAGGATGGCAGTGATATGGCCTTTTTCAAGGTCTTGTTTTGATTTTAGTGTTGACAGTGTTAAAACCTTGAGGTTATTGCCTTCAATCAAGCTTGAGTACAATGCATTATCGTTCGATGATTTTGGATCAAATGCAACACGTATAACAGGTGCTGTTGAACTCAAAAATCCGAAAACAAGGATAAATATAATTGGAAAAAGGAAACTGAAAATTACAGCAGAGGGACTCCTAAAAATCGAACGCAAACTGGCTTTGGCTATTGCTAGCATGCCGGTTAATTGACTGTATTTCTTTTGTTTTTCAGATTCCATTCTTCAAAAGTAATGCATTGAAAATAAAGTAAATGCTACTATTAGTGAATATTAAATTCGAACGGCATTCTTGTTTGGATATCTCCTTTTTCTGTTTTGATTTTTTGAATGCGCTTGTATATTGAATATTGTTCAGCGCCAATTTCTTTTTTGATGGAAGCTTCCGTGAAATCAGTTGGATATTGATCAAACAGTTGTTCGATGAGTGATTTAGGTTCAGGATAAGATTTAACCCTGTATTCTTTCAATCCAGTTAATTTTACCGTTGCAGCAATGGCATCCTCTAATCCTCCTATCTTATCAACCAATCCAAGCTCCAAAGCGCGATTGCCGGTCCAAACCCTTCCCTGTGCTATGCTATCAACAAAATCCATCGACAAGTTTCTGCCTTTTGCAACCCTTTGTTTGAAGTCGATGTATATGCGATCTACCTGAGATTGGATCATATTTTTTTCAAACTCATTCATCGGTCTAGTTACAGAGGGAGCATCCGCATATTTTGATGTTACCACCCTGTCAAACGTTATCCCCAACTTGTTTTTCATGAATGAGGAAAAATCGGGAACGATAGAGAAAACTCCAATAGAGCCTGTTATTGTTTGAGGATCAGCAAAAATTTTATTTGCATTGCATGCTATATAATACCCACCACTTGCAGCAACATCACCCATAGAAACAACAACAGGTTTGCCTTCTTTTTTTATCAGTTCTATTTCTCTCCAGATGATTTCGCTGGCAAAGCTGCTACCTCCAGGGGAGTTCACACGCATCACAATTCCTTTGATACTTTTGTCTGTGCGGAGTTTTCTGAGTAAACTAAGGTATTCATCAGACCCAACTTG
>CANLED010000339.1 GCA_947489175.1 Chitinophagaceae bacterium
GTATTTACCATGTCGTGAAAATAAGTAGTATCGGTCATGATCTGTGTTCCGTTCCAAGTCCCCTTGTTTTCCATGAGTAAGCCAAATCGAGCCATAGATCGTGCATTACTTACAAAAACGTTGTTATAATCCGATTGAAAAAACCCTCCTGTAATTCCTGTGCCTCCTAATTTTGAGTTGGTATACGCATTCAGGGTTTGTCCGGTTGCTGCTTCAATTGCCCCATCCAGTAAGGTATACGGCGCATTGTGATACGCCCATCTTGTACCCGGATCAGCCAAGTATTCGAGGCAGGTATCCAAGGTACAAAATGAATCTGCTAATCCATCATTCAATCCACTGGTCATGGTGAGTTGATTCCTTATGGTAATATTTCCTTCTTGTTCGGCTGGACAATTGGTCCATCCTGCGCCTAAATACTGTGAAGTTGAGTCACTTAAATTCAATAATCCATCTTGTTGCGCTAATCCTACCATAAATCCGGTAAGTGTTTTGCCTGCAGATGCCCAGTACCAGTTACTCGTGGCGGTTTGTCCATTGAAGTATTGTTCTAAAACGATTTTGCCATCCTTTAATAAGATAAAAGCTTTAGAATTTTGAGTTCCTAAAAAATTGTACAAACTGTCAATTCGCTCTTGGCACCAACCTAAAGATGTAGGGGAGGTGGTTTCCCATGTTGAGCTGTTATTTGGTGGAAAATAAGATGTTTGTGAATGACTTAAAAAGCTCTCGGTTAAATAATAAAAAAGGAATAAAAAAGTGATAAAATGCTTCATTTAAATAGGGTGGTATGTTTACACAAAGTTAAATCTTTACTATGATATCAACAAGGAGAGGTGTTTTTTTAAGTTCATATATTGTTTTAACCGTATATTTGATATTCAAATGCAGAAAGGTATAACACTCATATTATTTTCTCTTATTTGGTGGGGATATTATAATGCTCAAGTCACCGATGATTTCAGCGACGGAGATTTCTCGAATAATCCTACCTGGTCGGGTACTACGGGAGATTTCATTGTTAATGGCGTTCAAGAATTGCAGTTGTCTAGCCTTATCGCTGGCTCATCTTATTTAACAACTACTCATAGTTTAACTTCTCTAGATAACAAAGAATGGAGGATACGGGTAAAACAATCCTTCTCATCTTCTTCTAGTAATTTTGGCAGAGTTTTTTTAACAACTGACAATGCTGATTTAACGCAGGTTCAGAATGGGTATTATCTACAATTTGGTGAAGCTAATGCGATAGATGCGATTCGATTGTTTAAATTGGAAGCAGGGGTTTCAACTCTGATTTGTTCGGGTCTGGATGGTCAAATTGCGAATAGTTTTACAGTTTCGATTCGAGTTGTTCGTTCTTCGCTTGGGTTGTGGAGTTTGTTTGCTGATTTAACAGGTGGTTCAAGTTTTGTATTACAATCAAGTGCTTCTGATGCGTCAGTATTGCTAGGCTCTTTCTTTGGAATAATTGATACGTACACCATTAGTAATGCAACTAAATTTTATTACGACAACGTGTATGTCGGAAATGAAATCATTGACAATCAACCCCCTCTGTTAGATACAGCCATTGCTATTTCTGCCACACAAGTAGATGCCTATTTCAATGAAGCATTGGATCCGGTGAGCGCGCAACTTGCTGGTAATTATATTTTCAATCCTACCATTGGTGCGTCATCTGCAGTGCTTGATGCAGTTAATCCGGCCTTGGTGCATCTCACCACAACAGCACCGTTAATTAATGGAACATCCTATAATTTGATTGCTTCCAATATTTCGGATATTTCCAATAACACAAGCGCTTCAACAACTACCACGTTTCTATACTTGGTCGCAGATTCAGTACTTCGGGGAGATGTGATTATTAATGAGTTTTTCCCAGATCCAACCCCATTAATTGGTTTGCCAGAAGTAGAATTTGTTGAGATTTATAATAAAAGCAACAAGATTTTTAATTTGACCGGTTGGAAAATTGGCGATGCCTCCTCAGATGGAACAATAACCGAAGGATGGTTGCTACCTGGCGAATATAAAGTATTAACAGCAACGGCAAATATTCCGTTGTATACAACGACATCTGCCATTGGAGTTACAAGTTTTCCTAGTTTAAACAATGCGGGAGATGATGTGGTATTGAAAGACACATATGGTCAAATCATTGACAAGTTAACGTATACTGATGATTGGTACCGAGATGATATTAAGCAAGATGGTGGATATTCTTTGGAATTAATCAACCCCAACGATCCTTGTTCAGATGCGGATAATTGGATTGCTTCCAATTGGATTTTAGGAGGAACACCCGGTTATGTAAATTCTGTTTGGGATTTAACGCCTGACACAACTAGTCCAGAAGTAATTCTTGCTCTGGCGCTTGCACCCAATTTTTTGGAGCTGCATTTTAACGAAGGAATGGATTCAAGTGCTGTATCAACTTCCCTACTTTCTTTTAATCCGACCTTAACGATACAGAATAAATTTATTCAAGGGGCGTTTCCTACAATTTTGACCATTCAGTTCAATGAAAATTTACAGGGATCTCAACTTTACACATACAATATTCAATCAATTGCAGATTGTTGGTTGAATCAAGCAGATCGAAGTGGAACCTTTATTTTACCTGAAACCCCGCAGCCTGGTGATGTGGTAATTAATGAAATTTTACAAAATCCGTTGACGGGTGGCCAAGATTGGATTGAGCTATACAATAATTCTTCCAAGGTGGTGAATTTAAAAGATTGGCAGTTGGCTAATTTTGACAACGATACGATTGATAATTTTAAAATAATCCCAACAAATTACATTCTTCAACCGAATGATTATGTGGTGTTAGGAAAAGATTCAACCTTTATTAAACAAAATTATCCTTTTGCGCTGCCAGGTAAGTTTTTGTTTTCCGAACTGCCAATCTACAACAATGATTCAGGTACGGTTTATTTAGTGTACAATTCCCAAATAATCGACAAAGTGTCTTATTTAGATGCTTGGCATTTTGATTTATTAGATGTTACAGATGGTGTTTCTCTTGAGCGTATTGATCCATCCGGCATGTCGAGTAGTGAATTTAATTGGCATTCAGCAGCTGAAGACGTTGGTTTTGCCACCCCGGGAAGAATTAATTCACAATATCGCCCGGTTGTATCGTCAGGTGAAATTTCACTATCTGCAGATGTTTTTTCTCCAGATAATGATGGCTACGAAGATGTATTGCAGATTTCTTATGAGCTTACTAGTCCAGGACTGCTTGGAAAAACGCAGGTTTTTGACGATCGTGGGCGATT
>CANLED010000340.1 GCA_947489175.1 Chitinophagaceae bacterium
AGCATTAATTTAAATGTTAAGAAATACACCAAGAAAAACGAAAGAGGGGGTTGTTACCTTTTATTTTGACCTGAGAGCCCTCATCGTTTTACCACCGTGGAGTTGTTGCTCTCGGTTGGGGACAGATTGAAAATCTGAGTTCTTGATGACAATGCAAATATATCATTCAATTATATACTTTGAAATAAATTTTAAAAAATAAATCACAACAATTTGTGAAAATTTATCTATGTGTTCTGTTGATTTAAATATGATAAAATAAAGAATAAATATATTTTTATGATATAGTATTATTTAGATTTAAAAAGACAAGATCATCAAAAACTATAAAAATAATTGTCGATTTTCATCATCAAATAAATTAAATGAATCTAATCAAAGAAAAATACCTAGCACTAACAAAAGGTTTTATCAAAAAAATTATTGTAAAAAGAAAACATGATGCTAGAACATTTGGTACGGACAATAGCCGTTACTGTTATTCAGTTTGGCTCAGGCATTTAACACAAATAAATCAATATGGATTTAACCAAATTGATAGCACCATTGCCGAACTAGGTCCAGGAGAATCAATAGGGATAGGACTTTCAGCTCTTTTAACAGGGTGTAAAAAATATTATGCACTTGATGTAATCAAGTATTGGGATGTAGAGAAAAATTTGATTGTATTTGATAACCTTGTAGAATTATTTGCTAACAAAACAAATATTCCAGACAACAATGAGTTTCCAAATATCAACCCTGTTCTCGATAACTACGATTTTCCAGATAAAATATTGAATGATGATTTGATGAAAAAAATGCTGTCTCCAGAAAGAATAAAAATGCTCAGAAAGGATATCATCAATTTAGAAAACAAAAATAGTGAACACATTCATTTTTACATTCCTTGGAGCAATTCTTCATTGGTTGCATCAGGTTCGGTAGACTACATTTATTCACAAGCGGTACTAGAGTATGTTGAAGATTTGGATGATACATACTTCAAACTAAATAAAATATTAAATCCAAAGGGATTTATGTCACACTGCATTGACTTTTCATGTCATGGACTAACTCAATCGTGGAATGGACATTGGATATTTTCTGAAAAACAGTGGCGAATTGTTAACGGAAATAAAAAAGTAATTGTAAATAGAGCTCCAAAATCAGCACATATCAAAAACAAAATCAAAAACGGATTTGATGTATTAATTTCAAAAGATGTAGAAAAAGAAAGTATTTTTTCACAAAAACATTTCCACGACAATTATAAAAATTTTACAACAGAAGATACTAATACGTTTGCATCATTTATTGTGTCCCAAAAAAAATCAGAGGCCAATAAAGATACTTAGGAGATTATAGCTATTTCTTAATGAAATAATTTTTAATGCTCAGCATTTCTAGAAGTGGCTTACTCCCCATTAAAGCTTCACTTCCTAAGCTAATATATCCTTCATTTATAAAAGCAACAGACTCCGTTTGAGCCAGTCCAGACAATATAATTTTTTGTTTAGTCCCTTTAAAAAAATCGAAATTCCTATAATTGTGAAGAAGATATAAAAAACGAATACCAGATTTTGTGTATCCAGTAAGGACAATTCTTCTTTTATTCTTAAAAATATCTGCTCCGGTAATCAAGCCATCAACAATTAAGCTATCTTTTAATTTTGCAATTTGGGTACTCTCTGAATTATCCAATTCGTAAAGAACTGTTTTATTTCCGTTCCATTGCTTGGTAAACAAGTAGATCTTGTCATCCAATACAATCATTGCTTCACAATCGAAATTTGTTGCATTAGATGGCCCTTTAATAGGAACAGCGGGTTGGTCATCGTACGTAAAATTTATAATTTCGGCAGTAATCGATATATTACCTGAAGTTTGTTGAATATCCGCTTTTGAAATTTTGTAAATTGTAAACTTAGGCCTGCCTCCATTTAGATTATTGCCAAAATCACCGATATAAATATATTGATCATCTTGTGCAATGTCTTCCCAATCAATGTTAAATCCATTTTTAATGGAGACACGTCTTGTAATGGAATTACTTATGGTATCAACAGCATAAATTGCAGCATCACCTCCCCCATCGTTATGTTGCCATAACAAATCATCCCAAAATATCATACCCGAATTTTCAGATAAAATCGCAGATTGGTTAAATTTGAAAACAGGGGCAATCTTTTCCTGACTGCTAACATTTATTGAGCATAAAATGAAAAAAATGATAACAAAATAAGGTCTCATATAGGCTATCTATTTATAAATATTGAATAAATATATCAATAAAATAATTATTATTAATTTTCATATAAAAAATCAAAATATAGAAAAGGATCGTTTTACAAAATTACTCAACCAATTGCTCATATTGAATTTGATGAAAAAAGATGATCCAAGGAATTTACAATCAATTTATCTGGCTTTGTAAAGAATATGCCTGTATTTCCACTTTCACGAATACCCCTGACGAATAAATAAATTACGCCTCCAAAATCCTTCTCATAATCAAAATTTGGAAGTCGCATAGATAGATACTTACACAATGCAACGGTGTAGATATAATATTGGAGGTGATAATTATTCTCTCCCATGGCAGTCCAAACAGATTTAGCTGAATAATCAGACAAATCATCACCCAGGTAATTGGATTTCCAATCAAGGATATAATACTTGCCATCTTTTTCAAAAAACATATCAACCTTACCATTCATCATACCTTCTAATTGACCTTTTGATTTAACTTGAAGAGGTACTTCTTCTGTTGACAATTGTTGAATTTGATCAACAAAAAATGGTTGAACTGAAAAGTCAAATTCAAATTCATTGATTCTTTTTTCAGGGTGTAAATCAGCCAACTTAAATGTAGCATTATAAGAAGTTAGCTGTGTTTGTGTAACATGTTTCAGCATCTCCAATAAAGAAATTGAATAGCTATCCTGATTTCCTGGTGACAATCTTTTCAATGCAGTAGCAATAATTTTTTTCCATTGTGCATCATCAGAAAAATTAATAAACTCGAAAATATAGTGCAACAAGTTTCCTGTAAATGCACCTTTCTTCAACTTCTTAAAAATGAAATCATCATAAGGGTCAGTTGGCTTACCATCGCTATTTTTAGGTTGAGGTGAATGTTCAACATTTAAAAAAGTATAACTGATTTTATGCCAATTTTTTTGCTCTAGATTAAAATGTTGAGCCTTGTTATATTCAATTGGAAATGGCTTAATTGCAGCATTGTAGCGGTAGTCTGGGTCTATTTCAGGATTTTCAACAACAAATTCAAT
>CANLED010000341.1 GCA_947489175.1 Chitinophagaceae bacterium
CTATTTATTACTTAATTGGCTGTTTTGAAGCTAAAGTTTTTTTGAGAAACATAACTAAATCCTATCACGATAAAAGTTGTTATGATTTTTGCTATGGTTGGAAAAATATGAAATTTTTCTACAAAGAGTTTTAAAAAAAAATAGTTGAGGGTTAAGCTAATAGTAACTGTAATAAAATACCTAAAAAACTGTACCCTACCCTTAAGTGCAGACTCTTGAAATACAACAAACCTCATCAATAAAAATCCAGTGGGAAAACTAACAAGAAATGCAAGCAAAAAAGCACCTATGTGAGGAGTCATCACAATAGAAGAAAGTACAAAATTTTGTTTGTGTAAAATATAGTTGTAGCTAACAAAAAAAAGTAAAATATCAAATACCGTATTTGTTCCACCACATGCAGCATATCTAAATGTCGTTTTGTCGAATATCTTCGAAAAGAGAGGGTAAAAAAAATCAAGTATTTTCTCGATAGTAAGTTTCATTGTAGTTAATTGTAAAATAAAAATTTAATGCTTAAACTTAAAAAAGTATGTTGCATGTTTTTTTGAAAATGTTGCTCCAATGGTATGATGTACTGAGAGCATTTTTGAGTTAAAATCACCAACCCATGACAGTTCCAACTCCTGATAATGATTTAAAGGCCTGGTATATTCTTGCATCTTCATGAACATGGCTGATTCTAATCCCATGTTCCTGAATTTTTCCTTTGTTCCCATTATAACTGCTCTCATGCGGGTATGCTTTACTGTTGCTTTGTTCCAAACAAACATCAATTTTCCCAAAAGATTGAGTTTGCCGTTTAATCCTTTGATCAACTCATTGGTGTCAGGCAATGCCATCGTAAATGCTGCTGGTTCATCATTTACATAAGCAAACCAAATCAAGTTTGGATCCATTACTGGCTTAATCTTTACCAATGTTTCTCTGATGGTTTCTTCTGTTAAGCCAGAAAAATTTTCAAAATCTTTCCATGCATCATTATAAATTTCCATGAAGTCATGCGCATACTTATCAAACTTTGAAACTTCCAAATGTTCGAAAGTATTTCCATTTCTCTTAGAAACCCAAGTGGCAATTTTGGCTACTTTCTCGGGAAGTCCTTTTCTAATATCAATAGAGTTGGAAATCTGCTCATACTTAACGGTAAATCCATAAGTTGTAAAAAGGGATTGATAATACGATGGATTGTAATTCATTCCGTAAAATGGACTGGTAAACCCTTCAATCAACAAACCCCACCACATGTCGTTTTCACCAAAATTAATTGGACCATTCATAGCTTGCATTCCGTGCTGAGTAAGCCAAGAAACAGCTTGATCAAACAACATATTTGCAGCTTGCTGATCGTCAATGCATTCAAAAAAACCACATCCACCTGTTGGAAATTCTTCTTTATCTGCTTTTTTATGATTTATAAAAGCAGCAATCCTTCCTATCACATCACCTTGGTCGTTCAATAAAATCCATCTTGCACACTTTCCGTAATTGAAGAAATTATTTTTCTTTGGATCAAACACAGATTCGATGTCGTTATTTAACGGACAAACCCAATTAGGATCGTCCCTGTAAATAAGGAAAGGAAGTTTTAAAAACTTATTTATGGTTGACTTATTGTCGACTTCAATTGTTCTCATTGATTTTTCAATAAGAACAAAATTACCACTTAATGCCGAAATGTTTGGAGAATTAAGCCAGATTATCTGTTTTTTAAAACAGAAAACCTATCTGGATAGTCAGAAATAATCCCATCAACATGAAGATCTGCCATGGCTTTGATGGTTGCTTCTTCATTTACCGTCCAAACTATAACCTGAACATTTGCCTTTTTACAGGCTAATACAAAGGCTTCGTTGACTAATTTATAGGCTGGACTCAAAATTGTTGGTTTAAAACCAAGGTCATTGATGATTTCTTGTGGACTTTTCTTAGGGTCCATTCCAAAAAGGTATGCTGTTTTTATGGTAGGATAAACTTTATTCACAATCTGGAGGGTTCTTGCATCAAAAGATTGTATTATAGTTTTGGTTGATATTTTTTTTGATGAAATTACTTTCATTAATAAGTTTACAAACTCTTCTGGTGCTGGGTGTAAAAAACCGTCCCCACTAGGGCTGCATTTAGTTTCAATATTATATTGAACTGATTTTAATTTGTTCTTTTTGATATACGCTTCAACTGAGTCAATAACCTGACTCAGTAAAGGTTTTTTTGCCGGTATTTTCATTTGATTGGGGAAACCTGAATTCAATTTCATCCCTACATCCCATAAAGAAACATCTTCGTAAGTCATTTGATAGATGTTATACGGCTTTTCATACAAAGTGTTTATTGTGGTACCATCTGGTTTGGTTGAAATTTCAGGATTCATAGAAAGATCGTGTGACAAAACGACTTGCTTATCTTTTGTGATTACAACATCCATTTCAATGGTAGTTACACCCAGATCAACTGCCTTAATCATGGCAGCAACGGTGTTTTCAGGCATTAAACCCCTGCAACCACGGTGACCTTGTAAATCTATTGTAGCTTGACCCATAACATAACCCATGGCGGCTATTGCAACCAAGAAAAGACATCCCGTCCTAATTATAATTTTGTGCATGGTATAAAATTAAGGGAATCGTACCTTTGCAACAACTATAGAAATTATGCTAAGTCAATTAATTAGAGAAAAAGCAATAGAAGCAATTGAAGTTTTATACCAACAAGTATTTACTTCGAAAGATTTTCAGGTAAATCCAACAAAGCCAGAATTCACTGGAGACTATACCATAGTGATGTTTTCGCTTATAAAACCATTGAGGATTAGTCCAGATAAACTTGGAACTGAATTAGGAGAATACCTCATAAAAAATAACAATAATTTATTCACGGAATATTCAATTATCAAGGGGTTTCTTAATTTAACCATTCACAATAGTTACCTTATCAAGATGTTGAATGTGCATTACCAAGATCCCTGTTTTGGCAAAGCACCTATCAATGGCAAAAAAATAATGGTTGAATATTCGTCACCAAACACAAATAAGCCTTTGCATCTTGGGCATTTGCGTAATAATTTTTTAGGATGGAGTATTTCTGAAATTTTAAAGTCAAATGGATACGATGTAATTAAGTCATGCATCGTAAATGACCGTGGCATTCATATTTGTAAAAGCATGATTGCATGGCAGAGATACAGTGGTGGAACTACTCCGTCGTCTACTCACATGAAAGGCGATCATTTTGTAGGAGATTATTATGTGAAATTCAATGATGCATA
>CANLED010000342.1 GCA_947489175.1 Chitinophagaceae bacterium
ACCTTATATATTTTAAATCGTTGGGGAAATATTGTGTTTACTCAAACAATTGATTCTACGCCATTTAGTGGATATACACAGGAAGGAAAGGAGTTGGAAGAAGGAGTGTATTTTTACAAGTTAGTAGTTCGTGATGTGGCAGAAGATAAATCTGTTAAATCTGGTTTCATACACGTTGTTAAGTAAACAAATCTATTTTTTTCTTGTTTGATTTACTGGTAGTATGAGTAATTCAAAAAAAGCTATTGTTGTTGGTTCTGGTATTGCTGGTATTGCATCGGCTCTCCGGCTTCGTTCCAAGGGATATGCTGTTTCGGTTTTTGAGGCAAACACCTATCCAGGAGGCAAACTATCCTTAAATCAATTGGGCAAATATCGTTTTGATGCAGGACCCTCGCTCTTCACAATGCCTCATTACGTGGACGAATTATTTCAATTGTTCGATAAAAACCCATCGGACTATTTTCAATATGTAACCAATGATGTTGCATGCCACTATTTCTTTCCAGACGGCACTTTTCTACCATTCTTTGCTGATACCAAAAAAACGGTTGAAATAGTTGAGAAAACGCTCAATATTACTGGTACGCCCCTTCTAAATCATTTTAAGAAGAGCGAATATATTTACGACAAAACTCACTCTGTTTTTTTGGAAAGTTCATTACATGCCACAAAAACGTATTTTTCTAAGAATATATTTTCATCCATTCTGGCACTTCCGTTCTTGGATATTTTTAAAACCATGAACCAAAGTAATGAATCTGGTTTAAACCATCCAAAATTAGTTCAAATCTTCAATCGATATGCCACATACAATGGTTCAAATCCTTATCAAGCACCAGGTATTTTAAACATTATTCCGCATTTAGAACATGGAATAGGCTCGTTTTTTCCTGCTAAAGGAATGCATTCAATAACAACTAGTTTGGTTCAATTGGCGGAAGAAATGGGTGTGGAGTTTATTTTAAACTCAAAAGTTTCAGAAATTTTAGTGGAAGATCAAAAAGTGAGCGGGGTAAAAGTACGAGACACAATCCATAAAGCAGATGTTGTTTTTTGCAATTCTGACATCAAACCGGCATATAGTAATTTACTGAAAAAATTACCAAAACCTCAAAGGACATTGGCTCAAGAGCCGTCAAGTTCGGCAATGATCTTCTATTGGGGAATCAAAAAATCGTTTCCTAAATTGGATTTACATAATATCTTTTTTTCATCAGATTATAAAAAGGAATTTGAAACTATTTTTAAGCAATCAACGGTCTGCGATGACCCAACTGTGTATGTGCATGTTTCTTCAAAAGTTGTGAAAGAGGATGCACCTGATGGGTGTGAAAACTGGTTTGTGATGGTCAATGTTCCTTATAATTCCGGTCAAGACTGGGAACACCTCAGAAGCGTTATACGTGCTAACATCTTGAAAAAACTTACTATTCTTTTGGGCGAAGAGATTGGAGCTCTGATAGAGGAAGAAGATTACTTAGACCCTATTCGAATTGAACAACGTACATCTAGTTTTGGTGGTGCCCTATATGGCGCATCTTCCAATGATCGTATGGCGGCGTTTTTCCGCCATCCCAATTTTTCAAAAATTAAAGGGTTATATTTTGTTGGTGGCAGTGTTCATCCCGGGGGTGGAATACCGCTCTGTCTGTTGTCTGCGAAAATTGCAAGCGGGTTTGTGAAATAAAATTTCCCTTCCAATAAAACCCTGTCTTTGACGTTCTTTCTCTAGTTAATTTCCCTATTTTTGTCGCACTAAAAACAATTTGAAAAGGCTTTATTTATTTAGCATTAGGGCATTCACAGGTCCATTTATTGTAACATTGATTATTTCAATGGTGATGCTCATTATGCAGTTTTTTTGGTTGTATATTGATGATTTAATAGGTAAAGGAATTGAACTCCCAATTATTTTAGAATTACTATTTTATGTTTCTGCCAGTTTAATCCCATTAGCACTGCCCTTAGCAATTTTACTTTCTTCCATTATGACCATTGGAAACATGGCTGAGAATAATGAGCTAAACGCTTTAAAATCGGCGGGAATGTCTCTTTTCAAGATACTAAGACCGCTCACGTTTATTGTTGTTATCATAACAGTAGCCACATTTTATTTTGCGAATTATGTCATTCCAATTGCCAATCTTAAATGGCATTCCTTGATTTTCGATATACAAAACACGAAGATATCAGCTTTAATAACCCCTGGGGTTTATAGCAAAGGAATTGAAGGATATGCTATTAAAGTAGATTCAGGAAAGGATAGTTATTTTGAAGGAATTATTATTCATGACCATACCCAACCCAAAGAATTAAAAACAATTCGGGCAAAAAAGGGAAATTTATATAAGTCGGTTAATGGAAAATACCTCTTCTTTGAGTTGCAAAACGGCTTCATTATGGAGGAACTGGAAATAGAAAGCCCTGTATTTATGCCGGGAGGAACTATTCAGCCCAATAGTCGAAATAGTCGCCCCAGTAGAAGAGCGACCTTCACGAAGGCAACTTATAAAATGGATTTGACAGGTTTTGATTTGAATCGGTCTGATGAAAAAACATTTGCTGATAAACACGAAATGTTGAATGTTTTTCAAATTTCTCATGCGGTTGATTCTGTCTCCCTAAGGGCTCAACAAGTGATGAGAACTTTTTTGTTAACGATGAAAAACGAATATGCTTTCTTTAACAATAAAACCACAGCAATTAGCACCTTTAACACAACAGGAATTAAAAGTCCAAAGGCCCCAGCCAAAGCAATTGTTTTTAAAGATCTCACCAATACAGAGAAACAAAAGGCACTTTCTATGGCGCAAACCAAATTGAGAAGGAAAAAGCAATCATTGCAAAATCAAGCAGAATTTTTCATAGCAATGGAAAAAGATTTGGATAGTTATTGGATTGAATTTCACCGAAAATTTGCATTGACCTATGCCATTTTGGTCTTGTTTTTCATTGGTGCTCCTTTGGGTGCAATCGTGCGAAGGGGAGGTTTTGGCGCTCCTGTTGTTATAGCGGCACTACTTTTTATGATTTATTTTGTGCTGATTTCAATCGGTGAAAATTTGGCAAAAACAGACGTTGTTTCTCCCTTTGTTGGAATGTGGTTTGCGGGAATTGTTTTAACGCCGGTGGCTGTTTTATTCACCTGGGCCGCCTCAAATGACATCGATTTAATTGAAAAGTTAAGTTTGTGGGGTAGAATTAAGGGTTTTAAAAATGTAATCCGTAAAAAGTGAGAATACTTCAATTATGTAATAAA
>CANLED010000343.1 GCA_947489175.1 Chitinophagaceae bacterium
TGTCCTGGTTGGATCATTCGCATCTCCAAATACATATCCCTTGATGGGAGCTTTCATGGCCTGGTCTCTAGATACCGTAAAAAACTCTTTACGCATCTGCAACAACGAAACCTTCTCTGCCAATGATGCCCTTACTATCGCAAGCGATCCTGTAAATTGATTGCGGATGGTAAAAGCAAATGTTAGGGGTATCGTCGTTGTTTCTTGAACGTGCCCGCGACTGCTGGCTTGTTCAAATAAAAATCCGGCTCCTCCATAAAAATTGATATAGCTGCTGCCATAACCAGGGTATAACTTGTCGTACGACTCTTTGGTATAATACATCGAACCGATCTTATCTGTTGCCTTGGTGAAATATTCTGAATACTTTGGATAGATGGTTTTGTACAGATAATCTGGAATCAAGGGATTGTTGCTAGCCTCTTCACCTGGATCAAAATAAAAGGTTGAATTTGTTCCCATTTCATGATGATCGGTTTGCACATAAGGTCTCCATTTGTGGAAGAAATTTATCCTGTTTTTTGTTTCTGGGAAAGTTGCCAAAAACCAATCGCGGTTTAAATCAAACCAATAGTGATTGAACCTACCTCCTGGCCATATCTCAGTATGCTCGCGATCCAACGGATCTGCCACCGGCGGCGTTCCTTTGTGCATGTTGGCCCAATGGGTGTGACGATCTCTTCCGTCAGGATTAATCACCGGATCCATCAAAATAACCATGTCGTTTAACCAAGTGATGGTTTCTGGACTCTCAGAAGCGGCGAGGTAATATGCGGTGAGCATCGCAGATTCACTTGACGAAGGTTCATTTCCATGAACATTATACCCAAGGTGTATAACCAATGGGATGTTCTGAGTAGCGCCAGTATTTTGTCCGGCCAAATGCGCCTTTCTGATTTCTTCTATGCGATCGTGGTTGTTTTTGGACGAAAAAGTGGCTGCAATCTGAGCCCTGTGTTCGAAAGTCTCCCCAATTTTTTCAACAGTAACTCGGTCAGACAACCGATCGAGTTCTTTGAAATACTCCACCAGCCTGTCGTGGCGCGTATGTTGTCCACCAATGGGATAACCCAAGAACTGCTCTGGTGTTGGGATTGAGGGATTGAATTTACCTGAATTGGGATAGAAATAGGTTTCCTGGGCATTTGTGAAGTTAGCGCTCACAAAAAGCAGGAAAATGAAAAGAATTTTCTTTGTCATAAAATGGTTTTAAGATGGTTCTAAGCTACAAAAACATCATTAAGGGTCAAAATAATCGGGTTGATATAAAATAAAAAGTATGGATTTAGAACGGATTGTTGAACTAAAACATCCAATACATGTTATAATAAAAAATAAAAATCAAGGAAAATCTGTGCACAAATCAACACTGTTAATTTCGCTTTTACTTATAAACCATGCAATAGGACAAGAAATCAAATCAAAAGATACGCTTCTTGAAAAAGGAAAATCAATTTCATTAAAAGAAATAGTTGTAGAAGGCAAAAAGCCTCCAATCACATTTTTAGTTGATAAACAAGTTTACAAAGCCAGTCAGTTTGGCAATTCAAGCAGTGGAACCGGCATTGATGTGATTAGAAACCTGCCTTCAATATCAGTAAATGGACAAGGAGAAATTTCTTTGAGGGGCTCCTCAAGCTTCTTGGTGCTGATCAATGGGAAACCAACCCAGGGCGATGCCTCTCTGATACTCAGTCAATTGTCAGCGGCATCCATTGAAAACATTGAAGTAATTACGAGTCCATCCGCTGCCTTCGATTCAGATGGCAAGGCTGGCATCATCAACATCATCACAAAAACCGGGACTGAAAATGGTTTGATGGTACAAACGAATCTGATGGGAGGCTTGCCTCCACTGAATGATTTTAACAACAGAAGAAACCCACAACGATATGGCGTTGATTTTTCTGCGGGATACAAAATGAACAAATGGGATATTAGTGGGGGATTGAATTACCTGAGAAATGACATTGCGGGACAAAGAGAAGGCGATGTTTACACAATCATCAGTAACATAAAAACCAGTTTTCCTTCTTTAGGTGAGAGAAGCTTCAAGAGATACAACTATGGGGGCAGATTTTCAGCAACCTACAATGCTAATAAATACAACACAGTTAGTTTCAGTTTCTACAACGGGAAAAAATACCAAAGTCGAGTAGCAGATATTTTGTACAACAATTCAAAAGAAAATAATCAACTCGGAACATTAAGCTCCTTCAGCTATTTCAATGAAAATGACCAGCAGAAATCTGGCCTCTTTACTTTGGCAAATCTTGATTATGCTCATGAATTCAGTGATGCGTCAAAAATTATTTTCTCAGGTCTATTTGAAAATGCAGATTTGGTCAATAATGTATATAACAACAACATCAGAAATATTGGGTCGATCGACACACTTCAATATACAAAGAACCAAGGCAAAAATCCACTCAATGCATATCGAATAAAAGCCGACTACAACAAGAAATTAGGAACTGGGGTTTTTCAAATGGGATATCAATACCGCTATGACAAACAAAGTGGAGAATTTCTGTATCAGACAAAATTGCTAGGTACGAATTCATTCATTTTAAATCCTGAATTTACAAGCAAAATAGAAGTAAAAAACAACATACATGCAGGATACATACAATACTCAGGTACTTCGTCAAAACTCAGTTACAACGGCGGTTTGAGGTTGGAAAACAGCAAACGAGACCTTTCTTTTTCAAATAATTCAGAAACTAAAAATCTTAGCCTTACAAACTTATTTCCGTCTGCCTTATTCAAATACCAAGCATGGAAGAAGGGTTCTTTAAAACTTAGTTATACTAGGCGGATAAAAAGAACAAATAATTTTGAACTGAATCCATTGCCAGAAAGAGAACATTCCGAAACCTTGGAACAGGGGGATGCAGCCCTGCTGCCAGAACTGATAGGCACCTTTGAAACTGGATTTGAACAAACGTTCGCAAAGGGAAGTTTTTATGTTACGGGGTATTTACAAAACATAAAAAATCCAATTCAGCGTGTCAACAAAGTCTTCAACGATACCATACTAAACCGTGTATTCACCAATGCCGGAAGGGCAACTCAAGTAGGCATTGAAACGAACTATGTTCATCAAATCAACAAGGTTTGGAGCAGTTCAGTAGGCGGTAACATCTACAAATATGACATTGAAGGATCCATTTTCAACAACACCATTGCAATAAAAAACAGCAGTTGGGTGTATAGCATCAATGCAACCGAAAGTTTTTCATTTCAGAAAAACTGGATG
>CANLED010000344.1 GCA_947489175.1 Chitinophagaceae bacterium
AGTAGGTGGTATGATAGCCCCACCCAAAATCATCATAATTAAAAATGCTGACCCCTGACTTGTATACTTTCCTATTCCGTTAACGGCTAGGGCAAAAATGCATGGCCACATCACAGCACAACAAAGGCCCGTGCTAATGATGGCATAATTTGCTAGCATTCCTGTGGTAGTAATTGCAATTAACATACCTAGCGCTCCTAAAATTGATACAGTAAGCAATAATTTAACGGGTTTTTCTTCTGCATATAAAAATGCAACAATGGCAATAACTATGCAAATTGGATACATCATGAAGTCGCTTACATCATTGCCTTTTATCAAATTAACTGCCAAGATCATGCCAAATGCTACAAAAGGAACAACAATTACTAAAATTCTTTTAATTTTTTTACTAAAATTAAAAACACTTACAGCACCTGTCCATCTTCCAATCATCATTGACCCCCAATAAAGAGAAATTAAGTGCGAAATATGTGAATCGCTATAACCACCAAATGCTGTCTTCTTGAGCAATGCTCCAAAATTATTGTCAACAGTAACTTCAACTCCAACATATATAAATATGGCAATCATGCCTAAAACAAGTTGTGGATAGGCCATTGCACCCCATCCCTCTGGATTCTTTTTTGCAGCAATCATGGAAAGGAACAACAATGCTAAAATAAGAACCAATGATGAAACGATGGTGGCACTTTTACTCAATCCACTTACCTCTTTTACCCAATCTGCGAATAAAACTGGTAGAAAAATGAATCCTATGGCTAATAATAAATAAAGAGCTTTGGGACTTTTTTCCAATTTTTCATCAGAAGTTGTTTTAGGCATTTTAGCATACGCAAATATGATTGCCGCTACAATGAATAAACCCGCAAGGAAGAAGTACAATGTTTGAATATTTTCAATTGAAGCTTCCTTTTCACTGGTAATGCTTCCAAATAATAAAAAGCTAACAACCAAAGGACCAAGTAATGTACCAAAAGAATTAACGCTTCCTCCCATATTGAGGCGATGAGCGCCAGTTTCTGGAGAACCTAACCCTATTGCAAAAGGTTGTGCAGCAGTTTGCTGTAATGAGAAACCCAATGCAATTATAAAGAAGGAAACAAGTACCAATCCGAATGTTGCATTTCCAGACCCACTGATTACTGCCAAGGCTACAGCACCAACAACGGAGATCAAAAGACCATAGATAATTCCTTTTTTATAACCAATTTTATTTAAAAGGTCAGTACCAGAAAGTGTTGAAAACACGTAAAGAATCAATGATCCATAGAAATAGGCTCCGTAAAAAGCAGAACCAATCAATTGTGACTGAATCTGGTCCAAATCAAAAAAAGTTTTACAAAAGGGAATGAAAATGCTGTTAGATGCAGCCACAAACCCCCAGAAGAAAAATACTGTAATCAATACACCGAATTGAGACCATTTCGTTTGCTGGTTCATTTGAAATTTGTTTTATGAATGTTGAAAATAAAAAGATTTATTTGATTGTAAATTTTTTCTTCTAAAAAAGAACAATAAATATTCATAAATTCAACGTGATTTAAAATTTCGATATGGAAATAGTACATGTTAGTGCAGAATGTTACCCAGTTGCAAAGGCCGGTGGACTTGGAGATGTAGTTGGAGCATTGCCTCGATTTCAACAAGAATTGGGCAATATTACAAAAGTAATCATGCCAATGTACAGAACAACTTTTTTATACAAGCATGATTGGGAAGTGGTTCACAAAGCTGGGGCAAATTTAGGATTCAGCTGGTTCGATTTTACAATCATAAAAGAAAAATCAGATTTACTGGGTTTCGAATTGTATCTGGTTGACATCAATGGATTATTGGATAGAGAAAAAGTTTATGGCTATGATGACGATACAGAAAGATTCTGTGCCTTTCAAATAGCCACCATAAATTGGATAAATGCATGGTCTAAACTACCTGATGTAGTTCATGTTCATGATCATCATACAGCATTGATTCCTTTTATGATGCAACATTGTTATGGATTTGAAAGACTTAAATCAATTCCAACAGTATTAACCATTCACAATGCACAATATCAAGGGATTTTTGGGTGGAATAAAACCATTTATATCCCTCAATGGGATAGTTGGAAAAGAGGCATGTTAGAATGGAATGGAAACATAAACCCTTTGGCAACTGGCATAAAATGCGCTTGGAAAGTTACTACGGTAAGCAATACCTATTTGCATGAAATGCGTTCCATGAGCAATGGATTAGAACCATTATTTGAATATGAAAAAGGGAAAAGCATGGGAATTCTAAACGGAATTGATTTCAAAGTATGGAACCCTGAAACAGATAATTATTTAAACAATCATTTTGATAAAACCTCATCTGAAGCAGGTAAAAGGGCCAATAAAAACATCCTTTGTGAAACATTTGGTTTGGATAAAGAAAAACCACTATTTGTATTTATTGGGAGATTGGTAGGAGAGAAGGCAGCAGACCTCTTACCACAGGCGATCATTGATTCATTCAATTACATAGGACGGAAAATGAATTTTCTCATCTTAGGCAGTGGAGAAAATGAAGTGGAAGAAAAATTGA
This sequence comes from Chitinophagaceae bacterium, assembly GCA_947489175.1. Lineage (GTDB taxonomy): Bacteria > Bacteroidota > Bacteroidia > Chitinophagales > Chitinophagaceae > Pollutibacter. The sequence continues at coordinate 2,569 of CANLED010000344.1, forward strand.
ATCAATTAAAAAGTATAAGTCAAAAAGATTTTAATGTATACATTGGTTACAATGAAAAGTTAAGTCACCAAATGTATGCTGGCGCTGATTTTCTTTTAATGCCTTCTAGGGTAGAGCCATGTGGATTAAATCAAATGTACGCTATGAGGTATGGTACTATTCCATTGGTTAGAAAGACAGGAGGATTGATGGATACCGTTATTGACTTAGGAGAAGAAAATGGATATGGCATTACATTTAACGAAGCATCTGTTGGCAACATAACCCATGCTATTTTCAGAGCCGTAAAACTATTTCACGAAAAGCAATCTTTCCATAGTTTACGCAGAAAGATTATGGAACTAGATTTTAGTTGGGACCATAGTGCACAACAATATGTCGACCTTTATAAAAATTTATAGTAAATTAGTATCAATTATTAACACATGAATAAAAATGTAATTGCGGTTATTTTAGGAGGTGGGGCAGGATCCCGTTTATCCCCACTTACGTCAACAAGAAGCAAGCCTGCAGTTCCTATAGCAGGAAAATACAGGCTTGTTGATATCCCAATTTCTAATTGCCTCAATTCTAACATTGGCAGAATTTATGTTTTAACACAATTTAATTCAGCTTCGTTAAACAAACACATTAAAAACACCTATCATTTTAGTGCTTTTAGTGCTGCTTTTGTAGACATT
>CANLED010000345.1 GCA_947489175.1 Chitinophagaceae bacterium
TCAATTCATAATTCACACTCCTTCCTCCTTCCTGCTCCTTGCGAAGAATACCTTTTTCAATCAGATCGTTGATGTCTCGCAAAGCTGTATCGGTTGAGCATTTGGCAATCTTTGCCCACTTGGATGATTTTAATTTACCGTCGAAACCATCTAATACCTTATTTAGCATCAGACGCTGGCGTTCATTGATTGGTGTAGTTTCATGAATTTTCCAGAATTCGGTTTTACGTAATATTTTACGCAATGTAGTTTCAGTACCAACTAACGCATTCTTTAAGCAATGCAAAAACCAGTAGAGCCACTCTGTTATATCTCCGCTCTTTTGTTGTGCTTTTTGCAGTACTGCATAGTATTGCTTTCTTTCAATCATTATATGGCTCGACATGCTGTAATAACGTTCCGTAGAATTGTCTGCACGAGCCAGTAATAAGTCGGTGATTGCCCTGGCGATTCTTCCATTACCATCATCAAAAGGATGGATAATGATAAACCAGAAATGTGCAATGGCGGCTTTCATTACCTGATCAATTTTGGTTTCTTCATTGAACCAATTGAGAAAATGATTCATTTCATTTTTTACCCTTTCAGCCGGAACCGCATCATAATGAACCTTTTCTTTTCCCATAGCACCTGACACGATTTGCATCTCACCGGACCGGTAACGTCCCACTTCAATTTTATGCATGCCACTATACCCGGAAGGGAATAATGCTGCATGCCACCCAAACAATCGTTCTTCTGTAAGAGGCTTTTTATAATGTTGGGTTGCATCAAGCATCATTTCAACAACACCCTCTACATTTCTGTTAGCTGACACCATTCCATCCACATTGATGCCCAATCTTCTGGCAATGGATGAACGAACTTGGTCATAGTCTAGTTTCTCACCTTCTATCTCTGAAGATTTGATCACATCCATGGTAAGCGTGGTAAGGGCGGTCTCTTCTTTTGTAGAAAACCCTATGGTGCTCATCTGTCCGATGATCTTACCTTGTAGATTACGCACTTCACCAAATAATGAATTGATCTCAGTATCCTGCCAGGAGAAGCTTGTCCAGTCTTTGTGATCGTAGATGTATTTTGTCATGTCCGGGTTGGTATGCGGTAAATATAAACTTTATTCGCCGCATTTTTGCGGTGAATAAAGAAGATAATCGCCGCAAAACTGATATAAACAGAGAATAATTCAGCACTTCCAACTGTTTTACCCGAAATTTCCGAACTTCATGCATCTTCAACAACATCATCATGAAGCAAACATTTACAATTCTTAGGGTTCCTTTGTTGCTAATTTATTTAATGGCATGTAACCATGCATTTTCACAAGTCAATAAATCAAATGATTATACTATTCTTGTTTCCCTGTTCAAGGAATGGCGGGCTTTTGAAAACCCTCCTCTGATGAATGGTGCACCTGATTATACCGTTGAGGCTTTTAATAAAAGGTTACCTGGATTTAAAAAATTACAGTTGAAATTGAATGCTATTGATACTTCAACATGGAGTATTGAGCAAAAGGTCGATTGGATGATAGTTTGGGCTGAAATGAATGGGTATGATTTTAACCACCGAATTTTAAAACCTTGGACAAGAGATCCCGCATTTTATAAAACCATCTTTACTGAACGCAGTGATGTTCCTGCGCATGAAGGTCCTACAAATCATGCTGTGATAGACGTTTGGAAATACACTTTTCCACTTTCACTTTCAGATAAAAATAAATTAATTGATCAGCTGAAAGTGATTGAACCACTTAATGAACAAGCCAAGACGAACCTAACAGGGAATGCAAAAGAACTTTGGATTGCTGGGATCAGGGATATCAAATCACAAATTGATGATTTAAATGAATTGCTTGATAAATCTGGTGTGAAAGAGGATCAAGTATTATCTACAGAAATAAACAAATCAATTGCATCAACCGAGAAGCTCATAAAATGGCTTGAAGAAGGTTCTTCTAAGAAGACAGGTCCTTCTGGTATCGGAAAGGAAAATTATGATTGGTATGCAAAAAATGTCCACCTCGTTCCATTGTCTTGGGATGATCAAGTGATGTTGCTAAAAAGAGAACTTTCACGCGCTTGGACTTCTCTCAAACTTGAGGAACATAGAAATAGAAACTTGCCATTGCTTTCTGAGACGAATACTATTTTGCAACATGATTCATTGACTGAAAGATCGGTAAAGAGCTTCATGAAATTCCTTGATCAGCAACAGATACTAACCGTGAAGAACTATTATGAACCAGCCTTGAGGGAGCATAAAGGAAGGTTTGTTCCAAAAGAGAAACGTAATTTTTTCTTGATCACGATGCATTATGATCCGCGTCCTTTGTTCTCTCATTTTTATCATTGGTTTGAATTGGCGCAAATGGATCTTGAACCACATGCTTCTGAAATTCGCCGCGCACCATTGTTGTATAATATTTTTGATTCACGCAATGAAGGCATGGCAACGGCTGTAGAAGAAATTTTCATGAATGCCGGAATGTACGATGATGATCCTAGGGTAAGAGAGATTGTTTATATTTTGATTGCTCAACGTGCTGCACGTGGATTGGGTTCGCTTTATGCCCACGCAAATGAAATGACCATGGAGGAAGCTGGGAAAGTACATTCCGAATATACTCCACGTGGCTGGATGAAAACCGAAAAAGAATTGTTGAAATTTGAACAGCATCTTTACATGCGACTGCCAGGCTATGGCACGAGCTATATCACTGGGAAATTCCTCATTGATGAGGCCATGGCTGAATATGCAAGGAAAATGGAATTGTCAGGTCAACCATTTTTAATCAAGAATTTCTTGGACCGTATGAACCAAATTGGTTCTGTGCCAACATCATTGGCTGCTTGGGAATTAAATGAGGATAATGGGATGCTAAAAATGTTGAATAAAAAATAATTATTGGTCTTAGGCCGATGTGGTCGTGGTTTCAGGCGATCCAAGTAAAAATTTATTTGATGTTAAAAAGGTGAAATTTGTGATGAAAGAAGGGGTGGTGTATAGGAATAAAATGAGTATCATGACATTGTTTTCGTAATTTTTTTAGTGTATAAAATATGAATTGAAAACTTAAAATCTAGGTACAAACGCTTGGTATTTTTTACATGATATCTAACGGAAAAAAAGTTGCAAATGAAATTTATCAGCAGGATATTTTTTGCTACTTTTTAATATCTCCAATGTTTTCTATTGCTAAGTGTTATGATTTTTCCCAAGTCAAGTTTTTATGTAGGA
>CANLED010000346.1 GCA_947489175.1 Chitinophagaceae bacterium
TTTGACGCTTTCTTGAAGTCGCAAGCTGAAGTTTTTATTTTCGTCAGTTCCGTAAAGGCTGCAGCTGATCATGTAGATGAGATTTTAACGGAATCATACATTGCAAATCCGGAAACGGATTATGGGAAAAGCAAATTACTTGCTGAACACTATATTTTAGCCAAGTCACAGGGAATCAGCAAACGAGTTTATATCCTGCGTCCATGTATGATTCATGGTCCGGGTAATAAAGGAAATCTCAATTTGCTGTACAGGTTTGCTAAAAATAAACTTCCCTGGCCGCTTGGTGCATTCCATAACCAACGATCATTTTGCAGCATCGATAATTTGGTTTTCGTCATCGATCAGTTGCTGAAGCGAAACGATATCCCTTCCGGTATATATAATGTTGCTGATGATAGCGCTATTTCAACTTCAAATCTTGTTAAAATGATAAGCAAATCTTTGGGAAATAAACCAAATGTGCTTCAGCTACCCAAGAAATTGATTCACTTTATTGCTTCAATTGGTGATTTGATAGGAGGGCCGTTAACAACTCATGCATTGAACAAATTGACGGAGAATTTTGTAGTGAGCAACCTCAAAATCAAAAGTGCAATCGGTATGGAACTTCCTTTTTCCATGGAATCCGGTTTTCAAAAAACCTTCGAATCATTTAAAAATACCAAATGATATCTCGAGTCTTTGCCTGTATCCTTTTGCTCATTCTGTCTCCCATCTTTTTAATCGTTTTCCTCCTTATACTTTTGGAAGACGGTTTTCCCGTTTTTTTCAAACAAAAAAGAGTAGGCATCAACTATACATTTTTTTATATCTACAAATTTCGTAGTATGAAAAAAAATACGCCCAACGTGGCTACCCATTTATTATCTAATCCCAAACAATACCTTCTTAAAATTGGTGGTATTATTCGGAAACTTAGTTTAGACGAGCTTCCAAATCTAATTAACATCATCCGTGGTGAAATGGTTTTTGTAGGTCCAAGACCCGCTTTGTATAATCAAGACGATTTGATGGTACTTAGGGTGCAGGAGGGTGTAGACAAGTTAAAACCTGGAATAACAGGTTGGGCACAAATAAATGGAAGAGACGAAATCTCCATTGAAGAAAAAGTGAAATACGAAAAGGAATACATTCAGAAAAAATCATTTTTGTTTGATTTGCAAATTTTAATACGCACATTTACAAGCGTTCTCATGAGTAAAGGTGTTAAACATTAAACCAAAAAAAAGTACCTTTAGAACTGATTTATCAATTATGCCTAATCGCTTTCTAAAATTAATTCTTTGCGTAGCAGTCTTTTTGATGAGCTGTATTCAATTGGTTACCGCCCAGGACCTCCTCAAATCAAAAGACATATCAAAAATCAAAGTCGATCTTCTCGCTGATGCTGATATCCTCCGGATAAAACAACAATTGTTTTCATCAGGCTTAACCATCGATGATGTAAGGCCTCAACTTATCCTACGCGGCATGTCGTCAACTGAATTTTCAAAGTTGAAAACACGGTTAGAGAATAGCGCTAAAAAAAGAAACCTTACTACAGGCAAATACAAGGTTGGGGATAAAAAAGAGGATAAAAAAACGCCTGTTTCAAGAAAATTATCCGGCTCCGAACTTGAATCCGAACTTTCTGATGAAGAATTGAAAGATTCCATTCTTCTCACTAAAAAAGAAAAAAAGCCTGTCAATTTAATTGATCCTAGGATTTTTGGTGCGGAACTTTTCAATACATTCAACTTACAAGAAAATAAAAATGCCTTCGAACCAAACCTCAAAATTGCTACACCGCTGAATTATGAAATTGGTCCGAGTGACGAATTGAAATTGGTCTTGTTCGGTCAACAACAATACACTGAAGACCTTACCATTTCTCCTGAGGGACAAATTAACATTCTCAATGTGGGTATAGTTAAGGTTGGCGGCTTGTCAATCGAAGCTGCTCAGTCCCGCATCAAACAATTGATGAGCAAGGCTTATCCCACCTTGTTAAACGGTTCCTCTAAACTTTCGCTGACCATCGGCGACATCAGAACAATTCACGTAACAGTTATCGGTGCAAATTTCCCTGGCAGCCACGATGTCCCTTCTTTGTCAACCGTTTTCTCTGTGCTTTCAATGGCTGGTGGCCCTAAAAATATTGGTAGCTTTAGGCTCATCGAACTCGTTAGAAACGATAAAGTAATCAAGGTTATCGATCTCTACAAATTAATTGCAAAGGGCAATCAATCGGATAACGTTCGTTTGCGCGACAATGACATCATCAGAATTCCATCTTATGCCACCCGAATTGAATTGGATGGGCAAATTAAGCGGCCTGGTTTGTTCGAAGTTCTTCCAACAGAATCTTTCAAGGATATCCTAACTTATGCAGGTGGTTTTGATGACACCGCTTACACCGCAATGGTTAAGGTAATTCGGAAGTCTTCAAAAGAACGTGTTGTGAAAGATCTTGCCGAAATAGATTTTAATTCTTTCAGGCCGGAAACTGGTGACATGTTTGTTGTGGGTAAAATTCTTGATAGGTACTCAAATCGTGTAAAAATTAACGGCTCTGTATTTCGCCCTGATATGTATGAATTTCAATCTGGAATGAAAATTTCTGACTTAATTGCCAAAGCTGACGGATTGACAGAAGATGCGTTTCTCGAGCGCGGTTTACTCATCCGTCAGAAAGAGGATTTTACAAAAGAATTTTTGTCATTTAATGTGTTGAAGGCTCTACAAAAAGACTCAAAATACGACATGCTTTTGAAGAAAGAGGATGAGTTGCTCATCAGCTCGGTAATCGATTTGAAAGACAGCCTTCTTGTTACTTTGCAAGGGGAAGTACATATGCCAGGTGAATATAATTTCATAGAAGGAATGACGCTGAAGGGTCTAATTCTTCAAGCTGGAGGTTTTACAGACGCAGCATCCATCAACATAGAAATAGCCCATCTTATTGCTCGAGATTCTGTTCCAATGAACGATACCCGTGTTAGCATTGCGGAAACAATTCAAATAAGTGATAGCCTAAAGTTCAATGAACTTGACTTTATATTGAGACCTTACGATGTTATTACGGTCAGGAAAAAACCGGCATACAGTAAATTGGAAACAGTCTTGGTTGCTGGTCAGGTGCAGTTTCCTGGTCCCTATGCACTGAAAGATGCACAAGAAAGGGTAAGCAGTTTGTTTAAAAGGGTAGGGGGGGTGTTGCCAGATGCGAGTATTGACGGCGCTTACTTAA
>CANLED010000347.1 GCA_947489175.1 Chitinophagaceae bacterium
CCCATCCGATGAACATCACAACAAAGTTTGCACCTAATACCAGGAGCAACATAGAGAAGATAAACAAGTTGAGGTATGCAAAATAGCGTGCAAAATGTGGCACGGTTTCCTCATGCATATAAGCGGATGAATAGACATGGATAAGAGAACCTATTCCTGTAATAATCAATAGAAACAGCACACTTAACTGATCTATCTGAAACGCAAATTTGATATCTAATCCCGCAGTTTTGATGAAATCAAAATATACTATCACCTGCGTTGTGAAATCTGGGGAAGCAACCTCCTTGAAAAGCAACAAACTCGTTATAAATGAAGCAATCAATACGCCGCACCCTACCATAATTACAGCAGTGCGTGACAAAAAATTCCTTCCAAGTCCGTTGACCAAAAATCCGATCAAGGGCAGCAATGGAATCAAAAAAACAAATTTACTCATATCAACAATTAAGAAATATCAAAAAAAATAAACGCCAATTATCTTATCTCATCAATGCTTCAACCTGTTCAAAAAGTTTATATCCACAGAATGTATATTTCTATACAACATCACGATGATTGCCAATCCTACCGTAACTTCTGCTGCTGCTACAACCATGATAAAAAACACAAAAAGCTGTGCTTCAGTTCCTACAGTAGTTGTATGATTTAGTGCATAGGCTTTTAAATGATGCATCTTAGAAAATGCAACCAACAATAAATTCACCGCGTTCAACATCAACTCAATGCACATGAAAATGATAATGGCATTTCGCCTCGTTAAAACACCAACTATGCCGATGGCAAAGAGTGCAACAGATAAAAAAATATAATAATTTATAGGCATAAAATCTTATTTCGCTTTATGAATGGGTTGTGGAATTTTCTTTTTTTCCTAGAATAACGGCACCTACTATGGCACTTAAAAACAATACAGAGCTGATTTCAAATGGAACAACATAATCTGTGAACAATACCTTTCCCAAATTTTTGATGAGTCCAATATTCGCCTCTGCGGTAAACATTCCTGTTACCTTGGAAGTATTGTCCTTCAACGCTGCTACCAATATCAGCATCAAACTTCCTCCAGATAGGGCTGCTGCCATCCTTAACCACTTGCTTTTTTGTGGCTCACTTTCGGTATTCATGTTCATCAACATGATCACGAATAGAAACAACACCATGATTGCCCCTGCATAAACGATTAGGTTCACAATGGCTAAAAATTGGGCATTGAGCACGATATAATGGCCCGAAATGGCAAAGAATACTACTATCAGCCACAATACACTGTGTACCGGATTTTTACTGAATACCACCATCAACGCTCCAAAAAGCGCCAACGCGGAGAGAAACCAAAAAAGTATTTCGATGATCGTCATAATCAGTGCTTATTTTTTTATTTGTGCTTCGCGAAGTCCCCTTGCTGCCTCATACCCTTCCTTGTTTGTTGTTGGATCGGGTATCAACAATTCATCTTTTGAATAAATGAATCCCTGACGGGTGAAGTTTGACGGTGCAAAGGTTTCTGACATGTAAATAGCATCTTTGGGACAAGCCTCTTCACAGAGTCCACAAAAAATGCAACGCAACATGTTAATTTCGTATTTCGCAGCATATTTCTCCTCACGGTAAAGATGCTCCTCGTTTTTTTGCCTCTCTGCACCTTCCATGGTAATGGCTTCTGCTGGACAAGCAACGGCACACAATCCACACGCTGTACAATTCTCCCTTCCTTCCTCATCCCGGTTCAACACATGCAATCCCCTGAAAACAGGACTAAAAGGCCTTTTCTCCTCTGGATAGCTGATGGTAGCTTTCTTTTTAAATATATGTGAAAATGTAATGGCCATGCCTTTGAAAATATTCGGCAAGTACAAACGCTCCATGAAATTCAAGGGCGTTTGCTCCAATACTTTTGACCTGTTTGTTAATGAAGCCATACTTTATTTATTAAGCCAAAGGATTACAATGGCAGTGATCAACATATTTGCTAATGCCAATGGAATTAGTTTTTTCCATCCAAGATCCATCAATTGGTCGTACCTGAATCTTGGTATCGTCCAACGCACCCACATGAATAAAAATAAAAAGAATACAATTTTTGCGAACAATGCTGCAAAGCCCATCACCGCTACAATGTTTCCTCCCCAACTCGCCGCCAAGGTTGTTTCATTCACAAATGGAATGTCATACCCACCAAAGAACAAGGTAGAAACCACTGCACTAGAGATGAACATGTTGATATATTCCGCAAAAAGATAAAAACCGAGTTTCATGGATGAATACTCTTGGTGATATCCGAAATTCAATTCATTTTCTGCCTCTGGAAGATCGAATGGCGTTCTGTTACACTCTGCAAAAACACAGATCAAAAAAATCAGGAATCCCAATGGTTGATATAATATGTTCCATCCCAAAAATCCTCCCCAGCCACCACTCATTTGTTGTTCTACAATGGTCTTCATGCTCAACGATCCGGTTAACATGAGTAGAGCAATGAGTGACAATCCCATGGCTAATTCATAGGAAATGATTTGTGATGCACCCCTAACCGCAGCAATCAACGAAAACTTGTTGTTTGAAGACCATCCGCCAATCATGATGCCATATACACCCAAACTCACCACACCAAAAACATATAATACACCGATGTTTACATCCGCTATTTGAAGGCTTACATCCCTGCCAAATACATTGATGCTGCTTCCCCAAGGAATTACAGCACTGGTTAACATCGCCGTCATCATGGCCAAGGCTGGACCGATAATAAACAATACTTTATTGGATGTAAGCGGAATAATTTCTTCCTTGAAAAATAATTTCAATCCATCAGCCAATGGTTGAGCCAAGCCAAAGGGACCAGCACGATTGGGTCCTAGCCTATCTTGTATCACTGCCGCTACTTTTCTTTCAGCATACGTAGTGTACATGGCAATCACCAAAGAAAATGTTATGATACCACCAATGAGCAATAATTTTTCCAGGAACAAAAAAAGATCAATTTGTAAAATTTCCATGCCGATCATTATTTTTTTGTTGGATGATTGAATACTTCGCCTGTAGCTGGACCATTTATGGCACTTAAATCCACACTGGGATCATTTACTTCACTTACACTGTGAATATCCATCAATAGCTTGGGATTTCTTCCACCATGAACCGCAGAAAATATCTCCGTTGGTTTTTTAATATTTTCATAATGCCCTTGCGAAATCACAGAGTGTCTGTTTACATGTGTTGGTCCTTCTA
>CANLED010000348.1 GCA_947489175.1 Chitinophagaceae bacterium
GAAAACTCAGGATACCTGTCTTTGTTTTCTGGAATTTTAGTAATATTTTCTGGTGAAATAAATGCAATATTTTTATCGGCCCTGCCACCATAGGTAATGTCAATATTTTCCAAGGTGATGTCTTCCACAGGATATCCTGGAATACCTACGATTGAGGAAGGAATAAGGTTGTAAGGTAAAAAGGGATGGCCATAAATATGATAGTGAAAGGGGCGTCTTGGCATTTTGTCTAAACCAGGATTCAGGTGATCTGGAGGTCCCTCAATCGGATATCCCTGATCTGGCTTCAACAACGGTATGTCTGCTTTTACATTGCCGATATATACATTTTTCAAGGTCCCTACCTTCCCATTTACATTGCGATGTCCTCTTCTGATAAAAATTGCATTTCCGGTATTCGTTGCTACAACATTTCGTATGTCGATATTCTCTAAAATTCCTCCATCAACAGATTCCAATGCAATAGCTGATCGATACGTATCAAATACAATTAAATTCTTTACAACAACATTTTTGAAGCCTCCCACACCTGCTGTTCCCAATTTAAATCCGTTGGCGCTTGAACGCACAATGCAACTATCAATATAAATATTCTCACAAAGAAATCTTGCATCTTCTGATTTTAAACAAATGGCATCATCAGAAGAATTGATGAAACAATTGGTTATCCTGACATTTTTACTATCTGTGATGTCAAGACCGTCATTGTTCCAATAAGCGGTACTTTGAACCTTGATTCTATCAATGATCACATTGTCGCACTGTCTATAGTCCTGCACCCAATCTGAGGAATTCTTAAGGGTTATACCGGTTACCTTTACATTTTTACAGCCAACAATATTGATGTTATTGGCCCTGGCCACACCTGGTCTTTTGAACAACCAGATTGAATCTTCCTTCAGTTCACCACTTCTGAGTTTTTTAAATATATCCAACATCAACTCCTGGGCTTGTCCGTCAATAATTCCTTCTCCACTGATCGCGATATCGTGCTGATCCCGGGCCGATACAATTGATGGTCTTGATTTTGCTTTTAGATATCCTTCTGTTGTGGTTGGCCCAAGCAATACTGCGCCTAATTGAATGTGTAAATCAACACCTGACTTCAAAAAAATGGCACCTGTCAAATAATTGCCTGGGGGTATGATCACCCTCCCACCTCCAGCGGCTGAGACCTTGTCAATTGCTTGCTGAATAGCCAAGGCATTATTTGTTATTCCATCTGCCAAAGCACCATACTTAATGATGCTTTGGTCTTTCATTTGAGAAAAACACACAACGTTCAACAACACAAAAACAACAATCAATGAGGCTGATTTCATTTTAAATTTTTTACTAGATGGATGCCAATTTCTTTTTTCAAAAGTGCGCGATATTCTCCTATTACTCTGCTTTCCCTACATTTTTTTTATACGGACGGGCACCCACTTTTGCAAACCAAACAGCATATTCTGCCATCATGGCCTTTGTTCTTTCAGCCTCTACCCCAGATAAATCATTCGCTTCGGTTGGGTCTAATGCCAAGTTGTAGAGCGACCAATAAGTTTCTTGAAATTCTTTCACCAACTTCCAATCACCTTTTCTAATCGCCTGATTTCCTTCATGTTCCCAACAATAGGTTCTTTCAGGTTTTTTTACATTCTTCCACAAATACGACAAGCTTTTCCCTGCCAAATTGGGAGATTTTGCCCCTGATAATTCCATAGCTGTTGGCATCAAATCGATCACATGTCCTATTCCATCGCTGTATCCTTTTGCTGGTTTAATTTTTGCAGGCCATTGTATGATACAAGGTGTTACAATTCCTCCCTCATGCATATAATGCTTGTACTTTTTGAATGGTGTGTTTGATGCATTCGCCCAACTCTCCCCATAAATCTGATAAGAACCGCGCTCTCCTATTTTCTTTGATGGATCATTCAACAACTTGGTATGGACCGTCTCTGCACACGCACCATTGTCTGAGATGAGGACAATCATCGTGTTTTCATATTGTCCATTTGATTTCAATTTATTAACAAGCCTGCCGATGTTCTGATCCATTCTGTCAATCATCGCAGCATACACAGCCATCTTTCTCGCCCATACTTTCTTTTCCGTTGCATTCTCCCAAGAGGGTATCACATCAGGCCTTTCAGAAAGTTTATAACGCTGATCCACCAACCCAAGTTTCTTCATTTTTTCATATCGTATTTCCCTGGTTTTATCCCATCCCTGCAAGTACAAATCTTCATACTTGGCAATGTCTGCTTCCAAAGCATGCAACGGAAAATGTGGTGCAGTATAGGCCAAGTACAAGAAAAAAGGCTTCCCATTATGATCCTTTATTTGCTGATCCAAATACCCCAAGGCATGATCGGTAAAAGCATCCGTCATGTAATGCCCTTCCTTCGGAATTTCATAATCCTTGTCGTCCAAGACAAAGCGTCTTTTATCCCTTTCTGCCGGAGTGATTTCAAAAAAACTGGATGCTCCTGAAATCAATCCGTAGTAGCGATCAAATCCCCGCTTCAAAGGCCAATGTTCTGGCCTTTCACCCACATGCCATTTGCCCGACATATACGTATTGTAGCCCACTTTTTTCAACTCTTCCGCAATGGTTGGGAAACTATCATTCAGGAATCCCTGATAAGGTCCTTCTACGATGGCTGCTTGGGTTGGACCAACCATTCCTCCCATGCCTACTGTATGTGGGTATTGGCCGGTTAATAAAGAGGCCCGGGTTGGACAACAACGTGAGTTGTTGTAGAATTTTTTTAGTTTAATGCCATTGGCGGCAAGTTGGTCTATGTTTGGCGTATTCACTTCACCTCCATAACACCCTAAATCTGAGTACCCCATGTCGTCTGCCATGATGTAAATAATATTAGGCCTTGAATCTATCGGGATATTTTTGTTTGAAGAGAAAATGAAAAAAGTTGCTCCCAATGTAATGCCCAACCCTAACATCAACGTAATTTTTCTGTTGAGGTTGAGATAAAAAAATTGGATCAATTTGCTGAATTTCATATAATTATTTTTTCAACTTGATGACTTCAGATCCTGCCAACAAAAATGCACCAGCACCATACGACTCCCAACTTTCTGAATTGAAGTTTCTTTTTGGATCAGCACCTATTGGCTGCACCCATCCTACTTTCCCTTCTGATGTCAACAAAGTATTGAGTCCAACCCAAGCAGCTTTCGCTGCTGGCAAAAAAATCTTTTTATCCAAAATGTT
>CANLED010000349.1 GCA_947489175.1 Chitinophagaceae bacterium
GTTTTTAATGTGGAAGCAAATTTGAATCGTTTTATTCCTGGTGGTGCAGGTTTGTCTGTTTATCATGATGCAATTGGTTTCAATCGTCAAAATAGTGCTTTATTGAATTATTCATTTCCTATTGATTTAAATGAACACGTTTTAGGTATAGGTGTTGGAATTGGTATTCTGAACTTGGGTGTAGATCCAACTTGGATTCCACCAGTTACTCAAAATGACCCATCTTTAACGACTAAAACGTCGGGAACGACTTTTGATCTTAACGCTGGATTGTTCTTTAAAAAGAAAAATAATAATTATTATTTCGGATTGTCTTCAACTCACTTGTCAGGTTCGCAGATTAAAAATTTGAATTATACCAATGCACGTCATTATGTCGCAATGGGAGGATTTAGATTCTTGAATTTATTTGGAGCTACAAAAGATTTAGATATTCAAGTGATGTCAAGAACTGATTTAATCAAATTTTCAGCAGATGTAAATATTCGTTATGTGAATCAAGGTAGATACTACGCAGGTTTGACTTACCGTACAAGTGACGCAGTTGCTTTGATGGCAGGCTTCACTCCAGTGAAAAATTTCACCGTTGGATACTCATACGATTTAACAATAAATCAATTGTCTAGTATCTCAAGAGGTACGCATGAAGTAGTAGTTAAATACTGTTATTTCTTGCCTCCTCCGCCAGTTCACAAGTCAAAACATCCTCGTTGGTTGTAAAATTCAAAAATAATACAAATATTTGTAACCATTTTAGAGAGGGTGCCGTTATATCAGAAATTACATTGATCCTGTAGATTGTTAATGATGTTCCGGTAAATAAAATAGAGGTAGAATGAAAAAACTTTTGTTAGTAGGTCTTATTGGTTTTGTGCTTGCATCATGCAGCACAAGAACTGGACACGTGACCGGTGTACTTGGTAGAACGGTGTATCAACCGGAAATACCGTTGGGTATGGTTTATATACCAGCTGGGTCCTATAATATGGGAGAGAATGACCAAGATGTGCCATTTTTGCATCAGACGCATTCTAAAACTGTATCGGTTCAAGCTTTTTATATGGATCAAACTGAAATTACAAACAACGAATATCGTCAGTTTGTAAATTGGGTTCGTGACTCCATTGCGAGAGAAAAAATTTATGCTGGTTTAGAAGACGATGATGAAGCAAGTAAGTATATCAATTATACCGACGAGTATTTTGATGAAGCTGGTTCTGAAATTGTTCCTTTTGAGCCTAGTGATAGAGATATCAATAGAAGCACAAGTGATCCAAACGCATCTTTGTTCTCTTTGAACTGGGACAGGGATTTTGATTACCAAGATGCGGACATCATTCCTTTGTTGGTGGATATGTATTATCCTCAGCAAGAACGTTTCTTCAAAAGAAGAGAGATTGATACGCGTAAATTAAATTACCGTTATTATTGGATCGACTTGCGTGAAGCAGCCAGAAGAGGACGAGTTGAAATCGTTCCTAATGGTTATGATAACCAAGGCAACAAAGTGGTTCCTGCTCACAGAGAATTAAATACTCCTCCTCATCCATTTACTGATGACCCACAAGGGCAAGATCTAGACATGGGTGTATTCAACAAAAAAGGTCAAAATACTTCTATACGAGGTCATGCAGACAGAGGTCGTTTTATCATTGATGAAACTATTAATGTTTTTCCAGATACTTTATGCTGGGTAAGAGATTTTACATATTCGTTCCATGATCCAATGACAAATATGTACTTCTGGCATCCAGCTTTCGATAACTATCCTGTAGTTGGAGTTGATTGGCAACAAGCAAAAGCATTCAGTATTTGGAGAACGCAATTGTTGAACACTTGGTTGACTGCAATGGGTGATTTATATGTAAATGATTTCCGTTTACCAACTGAAGCAGAATGGGAAAGAGCAGCACGTGGTGATTTAGCTTTGTCTCCTTATCCTTGGGGTGGTCCTTACATCAGAAATGAGTCAGGATGTTTCTTAGGGAATTTCAAACCAATGAGAGGAAGGTATTTTGAAGATGGCGGTTTCCATACTGTAAAAGCTTATTCTTACAATCCAAACGGTTGGGGATTATATTGTATGTCAGGAAACGTTGCTGAGTGGTGCGAAACTGCTTATGATGAATCTATGTACGAATTTTCTCATGACATGAATACAGAGCACAGATATGATGCAATGGATTGGGATCCACCAAGTATGAAACGTAAAGTTTTAAGAGGTGGTTCTTGGAAAGATATTGGCTATTATTTGCAAACTTCTACAAGAACATTTGAGTACCAAGATACTGCAAAGTCATATATCGGATATAGAAACGTAATGACACACCTAGGACGTGGTGGAAGAGATTTCACTAAAGAAGGTGGTGAAGAAATTCAAAGCGATATTCAACTTCGCTAGGAATAAACAAACAAATCAAAAACTATAATTTTTAAAAAACCAAAAAACGATGAGTAGTGGTAGTCTATTTGAAAGTCAAGGATTTAAGAAATTCATGGCTAAATTGTACGGAATTGGAGCGGCAATTGTAATTGTTGGAGCACTTTTCAAAATTATGCACTGGCCTTTCGCAGGACCAATGTTAGTAGTAGGGTTAGGAACTGAAGCGGTAATCTTTATGTTTTCAGCTTTTGAACCTCTACACCAAGATCCAAACTGGGAATTAGTTTACCCAGAATTAGGTTTAGGTCATCAAGCAGAACTTGACCACAATGCTTCAGGTAGAGGCGGGAAAGGTTCTAGTGTAACTGATCAACTAGACAAAATGCTTGAAGAAGCTAAAATTGACGGTGCTTTGTTAGAAAGGCTTGGCGATGGAATGCGCGCTTTAGGTGAAAATGCTTCACAATTGAAAGGAATAACTTCTGCTGCTGCTGCTACAGATTCTTATGTTTCAAGTTTGCAAGCAGCTTCTGACAAAGTTTCTACTTTATCAGAGTCATACGAAAGAGCATCTGTATCTATTTCTGGAATGACTTCTTCTGCGCAAGAGGGGGAATCATTTGGAGAGCAAATGCAAAAAGTTTCTAAAAACTTGGCTGCTTTGAATAATGTATATGAATTGCAGTTGAAAGGTTCATCTGCACATTTAGAGTCTACAGAGAAATTCCAAGCACAAGTTACTGATATGATGCAAAATCTTGCTGATTCAGCGCAGGATACTAAATTGTATAAAGAAAACATGGCAGCGCTATCTAAAAACTTAACGGATTTGAATAG
>CANLED010000350.1 GCA_947489175.1 Chitinophagaceae bacterium
CAGTTACAACGGCGGTTTGAGGTTGGAAAACAGCAAACGAGACCTTTCTTTTTCAAATAATTCAGAAACTAAAAATCTTAGCCTTACAAACTTATTTCCGTCTGCCTTATTCAAATACCAAGCATGGAAAAAGGGTAGTGTAAAAATGAGTTATACAAGAAGAATAAAAAGAACAAATAATTTTGAGTTGAATCCACTGCCTGAGAGAGAACATTCCGAAACACTTGAACAGGGTGATGCAGAGCTACTGCCAGAACTGATAGGCACCTTTGAAACCGGACTAGAACAAACATTCGCAAAGGGAAGCTTTTATGTTACGGGGTATGTGCAAAACATAAAAAATCCAATTCAGCGTGTCAACAAAGTCTTCAACGATACCATCCTAAACCGTGTGTTCACCAATGCCGGAAGAGCAACTCAGGTAGGCATTGAAACAAATTATGTACATCAAATCAATAAGGTATGGAGCAGTTCAGTGGGTGGTAACATTTACAAATATGACATTGAAGGTGCCATATTCAACAATACCATTGCAATAAAAAACAGCAGTTGGGTGTATAGCATCAATGCAACCGAAAGTTTTTCATTTCAGAAAAACTGGATGGTTCAATTAAGCATTAATTACCTATCCGAAAGAGCCACTGCCCAAGGTGAAGACAGCCGGTTTCTTACACCACATGTTACCATAAAAAAAACCAGCACAGATAAAAGATGGAATGCCCAGCTGCAATGGCTTAATGTGGATCCGGGTTTTAAACAATCAAACCGACAAAGAATCACTACCTATGGATCTGATTTCTACTCAACCACAAATTATATTTACGAGGTGAATCAACTACAGTTCAGCATCGGATATAACCTCACCAGAAAAAACCGAAAGATCAACCTTCCTACAAGTGAAATAGGCGAAAAAGAATTTTAGTGGATGTTAAAATCAAGACCCAAAAATTACATATTGATATTTTCATGCATGTTTTAAAAAGGTTCTAAAAAAGAATCAGACATATTTTTATTTGGCTCAAATAAAAAATGTAAATTATGCGCAGATGCAAAATTTTATGAAGCTGAATAACTCCGTTTTATTTCATGCCAACTTGGTTCTAGGCTGTGCTATATTGTTGATTTCTTGTAAAACCAAAGAAGAAAAAATATTCCCTAAGCAAGAAAAAATAACTTCCTCTGTGTATGCATCTGGCATCATAAAAAGCAAAGAACAATACCAAGTTTATCCCGCTGTTGGCGGAATCATCAAAGAAATATTGGTGAATGAAGGTGATGAAATACAAGAGGGACAAGCCATTGCGAGGATTTCTGACCAGTCACAACAGTTGAATGTAGACAATGTAAAAGCACAGGCATCCTTTTACTCTTTGGAAGAGAATAAAGAAAAAATAAGTCAAGCCAACAACGAAGTTGAACTTGCTAAGTCGAAACTGAACAACGAAGAATCACTGCTAAAAAGACAAAAAATACTTTGGAATGATGGCATTGGAAGCAAGAATGATTTAGACTCGCGTGAGCTTTCATTTAAGAATGCATCCACCCAATACAATGCCAGCAAATTAAAGTTGAATGATTTAGAGAAACAACTTAAGTTTCAATCTGACCAATCAAAAAGAAGTGCCGCTATTTCAAGCTCCATGGTAGGCGATTATACCATCAAAAGCGAGGTGGCGGGAAGGTTGTATAGGATGACAAAAAAGAAAGGTGAAATGGTCAATGCGTTGAGTTCAATAGCAACGATTGGCAATGCAACATCATTCATCATTGAACTTGAGATTGATGAATTTGACATTTCAAAAATCAAGGTTGGACAAAAAGTATTGATCACAATGGACAGTTATAAGGGAGAGGTTTTTGAGGCCATTATTGACAAGGTATTCCCATTGATGAACGAAAAATCAAGGTCATTCACGGCAGAATCACATTTTACAAAGCAACCATCAAACCTCTATCCAAACCTGAGTGCAGAAGCCAATATCATCATTCAAATCAAGGAAAAAGCACTGACAATTCCAAGGAATTTTCTTGTAGACAACAACTATGTTATCACAGGAAAAAACACCAGAAAAAAAGTGGTTACAGGTTTAATGGACTATGAAAAAGTTGAGATAATCAAGGGCCTGTCTGCATCAGAAGAAATCATCAAACCTCAGGAATGAAATACAAACTACTGATGAGCATTGCGAAATCATTGCTTCTCGCAAGGTGGAAGCAAACGCTGGTTGCTGCAGTAGGCGTAACTTTCAGCATAACCATGTTCATCACCTTGTTGGGATTCATGACAGGATTGAATGATTTACTGGATGGATTGATACTCAATAGAACGCCACATATACGTTTGTTTAATGATATCAAACCAAATGTAAATCAACCCATCAAGCTTGATAAAAATTACAAAGAATATCATCACTTTATCAGTTCCATCAAATCAGAATCGAACAAACAAAACATATACAACAGCGATGCCATCATGCAAGCATTGAAGAAAGATGAACGAGTAATGGGATTTTCACCAAAAATCAATGCGCAGATTTTTTTCAACGAAGGAACGATAGATATTACAGGGGTAATCAATGGCACTGATTATGAAGAAGAAAGCAGGCTTTTTCATTTTGATGAATATGTTACATCCGGTGATGCGCACGACCTAAGCACTGTTTCAAACAGCATCATATTGGGAAAAGGATTGGCAGATAAACTGCTGGCAAATATTGGAGACATTGTTTACATCACAACTTCAACGGGAGAAAAATTTCAATTAAAAGTGGTTGCATTTTTTCAATCATGCTTACGCGATATTGACAAGGTTCAAAGTTTTACGACGGTAAAAACGGTACAGAAAATATTATCAAAATCCAATAGTTATGTCACAGAAATTCAAATCAAAATGAATGACATAAACACGGCACCAGCTGTTGCAAAGGAATATGCAAGATTGTATGAAACAGATGCAGAAGATATACAGACTGCCAATTCACAATTTGAAACTGGAAGCTCTGTAAGGTCCATCATTTCATATTCTGTGGGAATCACCTTGTTGATTGTTGCAGGCTTTGGCATTTACAATATTTTGAACATGATGATATTTGAAAAAATGGATTCAATTGCGATTCTAAAAGCAACAGGGTTTTCAGGAAAGGATGTACAAGTCGTTTTTCTGATGATTGCATTAAGCATTGGAGTTTTTGGAGGGCTCATGGGCTTGGTGTT
>CANLED010000351.1 GCA_947489175.1 Chitinophagaceae bacterium
CAAAAATCCCAAAAACTCCCGTTTATCACAATTAAAATACATTTGACTATCAATTACTTACGAAAAATACCGCAATATTCATAACCCTGAGGTCGGGGGTTCAATTCCCCCCTTCGCTACCAACAAAATCAACCACTTACGAATTCGTAGGTGGTTTTTTTATTTTGTGCCATTTTTCTGTGCCATGTTTGAATCCATCTCTTGGTTATTATTGACTCCAAAAACCTTGATTTCAAGGGTCCCACGTTCAATCGCAGACAACACTTTTGGGTCAAGATAATACCTTTCTAACACCTGTTGATTGGAATGGGATGTTAGTAACCCTGTCTCATTCCCCATGGCTTGATTAACCCATGTGATATCTGTTTTTCTGAGGTTTTTCAAACTGACATCTTTGTCAATACCTGCACCGTTCTTACTAGTGCGTAAATTGTATATCGCCAGCATGAGTCCTTAAATAATCTAGCCCCTGCCGATGTATACTTCAATAGGGGTGCGAAAATCCTGAAACAAAGAGAAGAAACCAAGCAAAAAAACATTTTATAAAGACGAATAAATCACCTATTGCAAATTCAAAATCAATCACTTAGCTTTGTTTAAGACTTGCTCAAATGAACTTTACGACTTACAGCAACCGGTTTTTTGATGCCGCTGTGATACAGTTTTTACTCATGGACTGAAGGCACTATTCTATGTCTCGCAAGCTATCTCGATAAGTTAACTGGGCAAAGACATTATCATAAAATGCTCCTTACAAGTAAATTCCTTGATACGATAGTCACCGTTATACCAAGCTACACATTTGATGAATTCATAATCAGGCAACAAGGACATCAATTGCGAAAACACCGTTTTCCCCAGGTTCATAAATTAGTCTATGAAAAATTTTTGGGAAATTCAAATCGAAAAAACTTATTTTCGCTGTGAAAGCCTGTTTTTATTGGGCACTACAAGGATTGAAAAAAGTTAACTGGACACTACTAAAATTGGGGTTTTTTTATTCACCTTTGTAACTTAGCAAAACGAAAAATATGAAAGAGAAAAAATTCTTTTTTGGCTTTTTTTTTCCAACGATTGCCGCAAGTATATGTCTTGTAATTTACTTGTACACAAACTTTCATGGAAGGAGAACCGAAGCATTACAAAAAAGTATTGGTGCGAGCTGGGACGACAAATACAATGATTTTTTGGTGCAAAAAATTAAAACTCTCAACGGAAAATGGATACTCGTTGATGCGGATAGCTTTGATACAAAGATTGGGTATTTTGACGAAATCATTAGCGTAAACACCGAGGATTTTACAATAAATAATATTTTTGGGAAAAGGAATGATTCTTTTTTTTTGATAGATGTATTTCATAAAAAAATAATAACTTCATTCAAAGCTGAATCCGTAAAATGGGAAAAGAAAATTTCACTATACGCAGCAAATGGTTATAGTATTGAAGCAAGGCCGGATACTTATTGGTTAGCAACATTTTATCGGGACTCTCTAATTGGAATAATTGAATCGAATTACGGCAAAGTTATATCAAGCAATGTTTTTAGTAATGTAACATTTGAAAAAGATTTAATCAGGGTTGTAAAAAACAATAAAGTAGGCTATATAAAAAGAGACGGAACATTTTTGATTAATACTATTTATACTCAACTAGGGTATCTCGGGGAGTATGCCGCAGCGCCGTTCACAACCGAAAATGAAACGGGAATTATCAATAGTCATGGACAAGTGCTAAGAAGTTTTGATTTAAACCATACAGTTGAATACCACACTGAGCACTTCATTGTAAAAAAAAATGACACGGCTTATTTATTGGATATTAGTGGCCATAACTTGTTTGATGAGCCCAACAGCAACATCGAAATCATAAATCAAACTTATCTATATATTTACAGAAATTATAGGATTGGAGTTTATAACATCGAGTCCCGAGGATTTATATTAGATTGTGTTTATGATAATATATACTTCAATGATGTTTTTTATCTTACAAAACAGGGATTAAAGGGACTATACAAACCAGATGGTAGCCTATCAATTAGTTGTAGATATGAAGATATTACATCAGCAAATAATAGCCAATATTACATTAAAAAGGATGGTTTATGGGGGCTAGCGAATTCTTCAGGAACTGAAATAATACCACCATTATTCAATGATATCTTACCGCATGAACAAGGGTCTAATTTATTTTTCGTTAGGCGATACAATAAATTAGGTTTGTATAATTGTGATAAATCATCTTTAGTGATACCTTGCCAATATACTGATATTGATGAGTTTGATTACGATGGGTATTATGAAGTTAAAATTAATGACTGGGTGGGTATTTTTAACTCTAACACAGGGTCAGTGGTCGTTCCGTTGGAATATAGTGAAATTGCAAGGCAGAAGTATAATAATTATGCACGCGTAACCAATTTTAGTGGATATACCGGCTGGCTGGATTACCATACTGGAAAAGTAATAATCCCTATTATTTATGAGCATATTTCTGGAGACTTTGATAGCCAGCTTTCAAGGGTAGATGTTCGACATTTCGGAACCGCTATGAGAATTAGACCAGATGGCACTATGGCAGGGAGCAATCTAAAGGAAGATGTTAAAAATGGGTTGGAACAGGCGCTTAATTTTATTGGTGATAAAATTAACTAATTATGAAAATTTTATTATATATATTAGCTTCTATAACATCCCTGTCAATAACCTATGAATTGTACCATCCGTTATTTAATATTAATGCCGAATATTGGATTGTTTTTGCAGTAAATGTTATTTTAATTTTTACTGTAGCTTTATTGGGGGAAAGAGGAGAGTTAAACTCTTATAAAAAACCGACTGACTTTTACCGTAGTTTTGATTCAATTATATACTACCAACAAATTTTTAATTTGATTCATATTGGCATATTTTTAATATTTATGTTTATTGTCCCCCATTCACGATTGTATGTCATAGACATAATTTTTCTACTTATCATACAATTTATTGCTTTCGTATCCGGTAATAAAAGCTTACAAAATATTATTGATGCAATTAATAAATGATATAAACTAAAGGAATGTCCTTTTGTCCGTTTTTTAAGTTTGACGATGTGATGATTGCCTTAATAGTATTGGACCTATGCGACGATTGTTCTCCAACTTTATGGTTTCCTAGGTTAGAGCTTCCCTTATTGCAAGTACCCCTTTTTTCGAACTGGGTTAGATT
>CANLED010000352.1 GCA_947489175.1 Chitinophagaceae bacterium
GGCAGGCTTAAATCAGCCATAGAACAAGCAAAAAATGAGCTTACTTATAGTGAACACAACAAGGCAAATATTCAACATCAAATTGCTTATCAAGTAGCGAATATTTATTACTACATGGTTTACCTAAAAAAAGCAGTGGGCATTCAAGATACCATCCTCAATGCGTTAAACGAAAATAAAAAAATCATTGAAAGCCAATTCAAAAATGGCACAGCACTTGAAATAGACCTGCTCAGCATCCAATCAACGATAGACGCTGAAGAAAACAGAAAAACAGACATAACAACCCTGTTAAACAAACAGGAAATATTGCTCGAATACGCAACGGGGATTTCAAGAACTTTAGGAAATGAATTTGATTTAAACCTAAACACAGACGCCATTTCAAACAACCTTGCATCAAACCCTGATATCATCATGCTTCAGGATAAATTGCAACAAGCCAAACAAGATGTCTCAATCAGTCAGCTGAAAAACAAGCCTGTACTGGGTTTAAGGGCAAATGTTGGAAGCAGAAATGGTTATCTGCCAAACATTTCAGAAATGCGTTTGAATTATTTGGCAGGATTAAATTTTTCAGTTCCCATATACAACGGAGGCAAAATAAAACAACAAATTAAAGTACAAGAAAAATTAGCAACCCAACAAAGTTTGGTGATTGAATCCATGAACCAAACACTGCAAAAAGACATCAAACAAACTGCAGCTGATATGTTTTCTGCGAAAGAAAGATTAAAAAGAACTGGGAGTCAAATTACTTTAGCAAAGTCAGCTTCAACATTGGCCAACAACAAATTGATACACGGAACGGGAACACATTTGGAAGTAACTTCAGCCAATACAAACTTACAAAGGGCGTTGCTGAATCAATTGCAATTGGAGTTTCAAGTATGCTCTGCACAAATAGAATATGCAAGGCTTACAGGTGTAAAATATTGGTAAATTTCGTATATTGAGTTATACAAAATATTACAAAAAGATGCAACGCAGATCGTTCTTTCAACAAACATCTATGGCAGCATTCGCTGGTATTATGCCAGTTACTGAATTGATGCCTATTAAGTCAAGCAAGGAATCAAGAATCAAACTAAGCGTTTCCAGCTATTCCTATTGGCACTTCAAGGGAGAAAAATTCCCTATTGAAAAAGTAATCGATGAAGCGGCATCAATGGGCCTTGATGGTATCGATATTTTGCACAGGCAAATGGAAAGTGAGGACAATGCCTATCTGCAGAAAATCAAAAAACACGCATTTTTAAATGGAATAGCACTTACTTGTCTTTCAATACACCAAGGATTTGTTACCCCTGATAAAACAGAACTAAAAACGCATGTAGACCATACCATTCATTGCATCGAATTGGCATATAAAATGGGTATCCCATGCCTACGTTTGAATACAGGAAGATGGAATACCATCAAATCTTTTGATGACTTAATGAAAAACAGGGGTGTAGAGCCAATTCTCCCTGGATATACTGAAGAAGATGGATTTAAATGGTGTGTAGATGGCATCAACCAATGCCTGAAAAAAGCAGAAGAATTGGGTGTTCTACTTGCGTTGGAAAATCATTGGGGACTTGGATCTACCCCAGAAGGAATGCTTAAAATACATGACCGCGTAAATTCCCCTTGGTTGGGTCTCCTGATGGATACAGGCAACTTCCTGGAAGACCCTTATGAAAAACTTAAAATGATTGCCCAAAAAACAAGTTTTGTTCAAGCCAAAACATATTATGGTGGTGGTGAATGGTATTCACTTGATTTGGATTACAACAAAATCATCAACATACTAAAAGAAGTCAACTATCAAGGATATGTATCTATAGAATTCGAAGGAAAAGAAGATCCAAAGACAGGAGTACAAAAAAGTGTTGACCTTTTGCGCAAAGCTTTGAAACAATAATCATCAAACATTAAAACGATTGCTATGACACAATTCAACAAATCACGAAGGAAATTTATTTCTCAGACAGCCTTACTTGGTACAGGATTATTTTTTGCAAACGACCTCCTAGCCATGGCTTACAATGAATTTGCAAAATTCAAAGGAGTTCAAATTGGAGCCATTACTTATTCATTCAGAAGCATGCCAAGCACTGCTCAAGATTTAATAAAGTACTGTCAAGAATGTGGCATGACGGGCATTGAACTCATGGGAGATGCTGCAGAAGCATTTGCCGGAAGCCCTACATCAAACCAACCCATGCGGATGGGACAACCAGCAGCGGGTGGACAAAGACAACCACCAAGTGCTGATCAAAGAAAGTCCATGGAGGAAAGAATGAAGCAAACCAGGGAATGGAGAGAATCTGTTTCCATGGATAAATTCGTCGAGCTAAGAAAATTATTCAAAGATGCTGGCATCAGCATTTATGCTTTCAAACCTAACGCGCTCAATGAAAACAACTCAGATGGTGAAATAGAATTTGCACTTAAAGCTGCAAAAGCGTTGGGAGCAAACTCCGTTACAGTTGAATTGTCAAGTAAAGCAGAACACACGAAACGCTTGGGCGATCTTGCTGCTAAACACAAAGTTTACATTGGATACCATGCTCACACACAAGCCACTGATACTGCTTGGGATGTAGCTCTTTCACAATCTCCATACAATTCTATGAACCTCGATTGTGGCCATTATATTGCAGCAGGCGGTAACAATACCACAGCTTCCTTGTTGGCACTAATTGAAGCCAAACATGACCGCATCACTTCGATGCACCTGAAAGACAGGTTGAATAAGGAACATGGCGGTGCTAACGTTTCTTGGGGCAAAGGCGATACTCCTATCAAGGATATCCTTATGTTGCTGAAAAACAAGAAATACAGCATCCCCGTTTCTATCGAACTAGAATATGATATTCCACAAGGGTCAGACGCCGTTCAAGAAGTTAAGAAATGTGTTGATTATGCAAAAGCAATTTTAGCGTAACGCCCCTGTCATTCAGAATGTTTTATAGGGAGACCCTAAAAAAAAGGTTGTGCCGTTATCGTGAGTAGAAACAAATGTGTAGTTGAAGCAATAAATACAAGACTCCCCTCCTGGACAGGAGGGGTGCCGAGACAGATGAGCGAAGCGAATTTGGCTCGGCGGGGTGGTGGAATGAAATTAAGGAAATCCACCACCCCGGCCTCTGACTCGTCACCTTCGGCGCCTCGCCAGAGTCCACCCCTCCTGTCCAGGAGCTATCGTGTGGACAC
>CANLED010000353.1 GCA_947489175.1 Chitinophagaceae bacterium
AGAAAAAGATGATGCTACTGTTTCACTCGAAATAGTGAAAGAAGAAATAACAGAGAAAAAAGAAATTCAGCATAAAAATATTTTAAGACAAGGTGAAATTAAAAAAGCGCTGGATGTAGATGCAGAGAACAAATCAAGGCACAGCAGCATTTTACTAGAAATAGAACAAAAGAAAAAAGAAGAAAGCCTATACAGCATTTTGAATTTTTACATAGGAGATGCAACAGGAAATACGTTCAACAATATTGTTCAGCGCATCACCATGAAGCATTTGTTCGGTTTGGCAAATCTCAGGCTAGAGACATTGATGGATAGGTATCAATTGGAGTTGGGTAAAGAAGCTGACGAAGACAGCATTTGGGTGATAGACACTTATATGGGTGATGAATGGAGAACGATAGACAGTGTTTCAGGAGGAGAAAGGTTTGTGATATCACTGGCGCTGGCATTGGCGTTGAGCGATATGGCCTCACAAAATGTACGGATTGATTCTATGTTTATAGATGAAGGATTTGGAAGCTTATCTCCAGATGATTTATACAATGCCATCAACATGTTGGAACGGATGCAAGTGGAGGGTGATAAACTCGTTGGAATTATCAGCCACGTAGAAAGCCTCAAAGAAAGAATAGGCACACAAATTGTGGTGGAAAAACTTCAGAATGGGGAAAGCACCATCTCATTAAAATACAATGATGAAACCAACACATTAAAGCTTGTTTCAGCATAAATGGTGCCAGTTTTAGTTTTTAGTTATTAGTTCTTAGTTTTTTACTAATAAACAACATGGGTACCTTTATTAAGCAAGGGAGTTGGATCAGTATAGAAGCGTTTCAAGATTGGTCCCTCACCAAAAATATTGGGGATTGTCTGACCAATGGAATAATGCAAGTGTGGAGGTTTTCCTTTTGCATTTCCTGTTGTTCCAACTTCACCAATTTCTTCACCCTCAAAAACAAATGAAAATGAATTTGTTTTTATTTTTTTGAGATGCGCATAGTAATGGCTTTTAAATCTTGGTCCAACCACCAACACAACATTGCCTCCAAGCGAAAGTTGTCCAACATAAACAACCATTCCCTTTGTTGCAGAAAGAACAGGAGTACCTTGTTTTGCAAAAATATCAACGCCTTTGTGGTGGCCGGATTTACCCCAAGGATAGGCCCAGAAGGACTTCTGGCTGTAACTCTTGATACCAGCACCCTTTACAGGCATGACATAATTATATGGAACAAATGCAATCAATAATAAAAGGACCATGATACCCAAAAAACAAAAAAGCAAGATTTTTTTAGTTCGGATT
Source organism: Chitinophagaceae bacterium (assembly GCA_947489175.1). Taxonomy (GTDB): domain Bacteria; phylum Bacteroidota; class Bacteroidia; order Chitinophagales; family Chitinophagaceae; genus Pollutibacter. Next base: position 1,304 of record CANLED010000353.1, read on the forward strand.
TTTATGAAATCAACTTTCATTCGGTGTTTTTTTATAATGTGATTATCGGCTAAATTAATCGACATTAAAAATAGGCATGTTATTCTTTAATTTTAGTTAACTAAATAAAAAATAAGGAAAGAGTAATTACAAACAATATAGAAATTTATGCACTTTAAATTCTGGAAAACAAGGTTAATCACTAAAATAATCACCTAAAAACAAACCAAGATTTACAATTTCTTCCATATTTAGAAAAAAATAAACTATTTTAAATACCTCAAATAAAATCACTTTTTAAACCCAATAGGGATTTCTAAAAATTGGTTAGAAAACATCCAAATGGCAACCGTTTCAATTACATTTCTAGAAGTCTTAAAGAACAAACTGAGCTTTGGCAGCACCCGTTCAATTTTACTCAACTGCCTACCAGGAAAATTAACATCAAGGCTTCCGCTTAATGACCTCGACCAAATAAAGAAAAATTTCTCTACAGATTTCATTCAAAAACTCACCACCGAGTTGGATTTTGACATGAAGTTCTCCATAAAATACGTCCACACGAGAAAAGATGAGCTCAATGAGAACATTGACCCTAACCACGAAATAAATAAAAAAATTAGTTTAGTAGACAGAAGGTTAAGCAGCATCAAATATGACCATGAAGATATTCAAAAAGAACTTGGAGTAGAAACGTTTGGATTTGGGTTTCCGCTTATAATCCTTAAGAATCATCAAGACAGCAGCAAGTTGATCGTGGCGCCATTGCTGATTTGGCAACTCGACATCAAACAAAGCTACGATCATCAAAACTCTTGGGTAATTTCCAGAAAACCCGACAGCAGCATACTAACCAATGATGCGCTCAGATCTTACTTAAATGCAGAATTCAAATTTGATATTCCAGCCCTTCCTGAGCACATGACAGAAGATGGAATCATTCAAAAAATTGAGCTTGAAACATACATCAAAGATGTGAAAGCAAAATTAAACATTTCAGATTCCAAGGAACTAGATTGGACAACCGTAGAAACAATTCCTGAAAAAGGAACCATACAACTAGAGGAAGGATATGATTCAAAAATAATTCTCAATGGCATTTTCGGCATTTACAAAAGCCAAAAGCAAAGCCTGATCAACGACATCAACACTTTGATTGAACAATTCGGGAAAGATCCTGATGCAGATAAAGAAAAAGTACAACAAGAATGGGGAAACAGAACCAGTCCAATTGAAATAGATCCTAGTCAACATGCCGTTCTTCGTTCACTAACCAACAAAGATAAAATTGTTATTCAAGGTCCGCCCGGAACTGGGAAAAGCCAAACACTGACTGCCATCATTGCAACAGCCTTGGCGGACAAAAAAAAGGTATTGGTGGTTTGCGAAAAGAGAACGGCCCTCGAAGTAATCCATGGTAACTTAATCAAGAAGTATCCTTTTCTTGAGCGATCACTTGCATTGATAGAAGATATTTCGAAAGACAGGAATGTGTTGGTGAAAAATGCAAGAGAGCGTGAGATCAATCCGGATAAGATACCAATGAACTTGGGGTTGATGGTGTCGCTCGAAAAAGAGAATGCACATTTCGAAAAAATCATCGAAGAGATTGACAAAAAATACCTCAATTTGAGGTTGCTTATCGAAGACGACAAACGGTGGATAGATTTTGTTGCAGAATGGATATCGCTGAATGTAGAACAAAACAGCATCCAAGAACTAGAATGGTTATCAACTCGACTGAATTTCATCACTGAGGAAAACACAACTTCAGCAGTTTCAACAATAATAAAACAACTGCACTATTTATACGTTCAAACTGAATCTGCAATTCCTGAGTTTGACATGGTTTTTTGCAAAGACATTCATCCTGATTCATTTGAAAATATTCCATACGAAATCAGGAATTT
>CANLED010000354.1 GCA_947489175.1 Chitinophagaceae bacterium
TACATCTCAGCATTTTCTTCTGGCAATAAATAGCGTGCAAATATTGAACCCATTTTTGCTGACTCCCGTATTTTCCCTTTGTATTTCATGGATGCACCATCGGTTCCGATAAACAATCCAGGCAACCACTTAGGTTGCCACGTTACGATGGCTCCTGAAAATTCACGTTGGTGAACACTGTCTTTAGCTACATAAATAAAATTTCCATTGAAAGCACGATTACGCTCTTGAGGCAATGTTCCGGAGTTTTTAAGTTTGCCACCAAGCACCAATTGCCACTCAAAAGAACCTATTGAGGTACGAAGTGGCTTATCGGAAAGAAAAGTGTAGTGTTGAAAACCAGGAGCATTGTTACTCATTACCAATGAGTTAAACCTTCCGGGGCCCCACCAAAGATTTTCTGTAGAGATGCCAATAGCAACTCCTTTATAGGAATATTGTATGCGTGATTGTCCGGCAAATAGTTTCTTCAACGGCTCTTGATCAAATCTTTCAGGTGCGTCAATGCGGTTCAACCATTGATAATAATAATTCCAAATGATGTTATAGTGGTCGCTTGGAAAGGTTGGAAATCTTGGATTGAAAGCCCACGTGTATTCAGGTTTCAGCCTAACCATCAGGTTCTTAAATTTAGCTTCAAAACCTGCTGAATAAAATCCTTGCCAGCCTTTTGTTGGGTACATAGAACCGTCAGCATAATGCAAGGGCGTTTTACTGTTGAATTGCTGAAGGTGCTGGAGCGGCAGCAACCTAAGATGAAATGCTTTCCCATCACTCAATTTTGTTTCTAGAGAAATGGGCCTAACCATGAAAGAAATATCTGAAAGGTTGTATTGAGAAGAATCATTTGCTAATTGCTTTCTTCTGAAAAGGTCTTCCAAAGGCGAATTAGACACAGGCAGATGGGTTTGTGCATCAATGCAATCAATCAAGCATGTACTCAGTAAAAAAAATATCAGCAAACCCTTCATCTTCATTACCAATAATAATTTAAACTCAGCATCCCAAAAAAATTGAATCTACTTGCATCTTGTTTCCATGCATAATTTTTTGACTCAACGCCACTCAATCGCCAAGCCATCAATAATTTATTTATTTTTTTTTGTCCAGTAAACCCATAAGAAAGATCTGTCCACCTTGCTGTATGCGTATTCGGCTCTCTCTGAACCCTTTCTAGTAAAATTCCAATCTTGTTGTATCCATTATTTAAGGTAGCAGAAAAAACCTGAAGGTTGGAACCGAATCCTGCACCAACACCCATTATTTGATTGGCATTTGAATAACCCGTTCCTTGATAGTGTTCGTACCAGCTGCCTGCCCATCTAACCAGATAATCAGGTGTTTGCTCCATGTGAGTTACCTCTCCATTCAAAAACAGCCATTTATCATCAGAAAATTTAATGCCCTTTTTAAATCCAGCCAAAAAAGAAGAAGAGTGAACTGGTGTCATGATGAAATCACGTTCATTAAAGGAATGATCATTCCAACCATATTCAACATAAAATTCTGCATTTGCTTTTGGCAATAACGCCCTAAAAAAAATATTCGCCAGTTGATCCCATCCTTTTGAATCTTCATTTACCAATTTGGATTTGAATAACTTACTAAATACAGGCAAATACTCATTTACAAAACCGCGGTTCTTGGTTGAATCTAATACATATTTACTCAAGCCTGAATACTGCCGGCTGAACCCAACATAAATTCCTTTTAAGAAAGATGGTTGGTATGAAAATGTCATGGCATTGATATATTTCCAATCACCTCGATAAATACTATTGCTGCCAAAGACAAATCGATAACTCCAAAGATTTCTTACTTCAATCGGCGCATCTAAATCGCTGTCGTCTTCCAGCTTTCCGGAAATGACCTGCCATTCAAAAAGACCAACAGGTGTTTTTAGTGGTTTTCTTGAATTGAATGTCAAATGCAAAAATCCGGGGGCATTGTTGCTCATCATCAAACTGGAAAACTGCCCTGGTCCCCACCAAAGATTTTCGCTAGACAAACCAAGAGATACTGGCCCACCATTTAGCCGAACACTGCTTTGTCCAGGAAAAAACCTTTTCACTTTTTTAGTAGGCAGCGTTCCAAACGCATCAGTAATTTCATAAGCTTGGTTAGACGCGTTTAAAAATTCAGGCTTCAATTGAATGGATAATGGTCCCAACTCTGCATATACACCTGTACTAAAAATTGACTGAAATCCTTTTGCGGGTATCATCGCTCCATCATTCCACCCATAGGGATGGTGTGAATTATACTTGGTTAACACAGTTGTAGGGAGCAAGCTTAATTTCCCGAATTTCCCCCAAAATGAATGTGATGCTTCTTTTAATGGTGTTTTTTTGTCTGAAGCAATCAATGCAAAAAAAGTATCGGGAGTAAATTTCTTGGTGAAATAAAGAGGCCTAATAGTAAGTGAGTAATTGGCTGATATTTTCCCTTGAAGCTGAAGTACTCTGATATCATCATCTAACGACAATGGCACAACAGGTATGGATTGTGCAAATAGCTTGAAAAAAACAAGTAGCAAAAGAATTGAAGAAGTAACTTTTTTTTCCACGTTCAAAAATAATCAATTTAATAATCAGTTCATGGCAATCTCTAAAACAAAAACTCCCCTCCTTGTTAGGACGGGAGTGCTAAAAAGTAAATTTTAATAACTTATAATTTTAGGATTGCAATTACAACCCCTGCCAATGAAGCCAAGGTACTGGTTAATCCAATAAGCTCTCCAGTAGATAACTTCCCTTTTGATATAGGTACTTTGGGTATAATTATTTCCGCACCGGGCCGAACTTTAGGATGTTTGCGAAAAACAAGAAAGGTTCTAACCGCGGCAGCTTTCCCATTGGAATAAACAATATAAGAGCGGTTTTTCCATGCCTCTCTTGAAAATCCACCTGCTGAGTAAATATAGCTCCTAAAACTTTTACCACTTTCAAATGGAATTTGTGTGGACTGAAGTACAGCACCACTTACCCTAACTTGTGCATCCAATTTTGGAATAATAAGTTCATCGCGAGATTTCAAAATCACATCTTGTGTAGTTCCGGGATTCAGTAAAATATAAGATAGATCGATTGGGATTCGATCAAATTCTTTTTCAACATCCTTCAATACACTCCCTGTGGTATCAGCAAAAAGAAGCTGCATCCTTTTGGTTGCATCACTAATTCGTTTAAT
>CANLED010000355.1 GCA_947489175.1 Chitinophagaceae bacterium
ATCAAATTGCCTTGATTGTTATCCTCAGCCTTTGCATTTTATTTATAGAAATCTCTGTGCTAAGAATTTTTATTCGACTTTATTTCGGGCAACATAAAAAAGCATACCAGCCGTCTACATATAGATCTTCGTAAGGAGGGTTTCTAAACTTCCTATGTGAGACAATTATAGGGTTAGGAATGCCATCAAAAATTCAATAGCCTGGGGTTTAAACCCCAGGCTATTGAGAAATACATTCCATTTTGATTTTCAATGGGTTACAAAAACGTTATTTTAAATGTATAATAGGGCTACCAAAAAAAGGTTATTCATGCTCAATAGCCTGGGGTTTAAACCCCAGGCTATTGAGAAGCTAGAAACCCACCACTTTTTTCAAAAAGCTACGTAACTTAGTAGCCATGAGAGCAAAGCACCAAGAATTTACCTCATTAGGAGAAGTTAACCAAAGTGTTGATACGCGCCAACGAAAAGGATGGCGGAAAATCCTTTCATTTTTTGGTCCCGCCTATCTTGTTAGCGTTGGATACATGGATCCAGGAAACTGGGCTACCGACTTAGCCGGTGGCAGTAAATTCGGCTATACACTCATTTGGGTGCTCTTAATGAGCAATATGATGGCTTTACTACTACAAAGCATGTCTGCCCGCCTCGGCATCGTTAGGGGCCGCGACCTTGCCCAAGCAAACCGTGAAACCTATCCCAGATACATCAACCTTGCATTCTATGTGCTGGCTGAAGTTGCGATCGCTGCTACTGACCTTGCCGAAATCCTTGGCATGGCCATCGGAATTCAACTTTTAACAGGATTACCACTTATTTGGGGGGTCTCATTAACCGTTCTCGACACCTTTCTATTTTTATTTCTCCAACGCTGGGGCATCAGAAAAATGGAGGCCTTCATCATCAGCTTGGTTGCCATTATTGGTCTCAGTTTTCTTGCTGAAATCCTCATGGCTAAACCTGATCTTGGTGAAGTGGTTAAAGGATTTGTCCCAAGCATTCCTAATAATGAAGCACTGTACATTGCCATAGGTATCATTGGTGCCACGGTTATGCCGCATAACCTTTACCTGCACTCTGCGCTTGTTCAGACTAGAAAAATTAAGCGTGACAATGAAGGCATCAAACGCATGCTCAAACTGAATTTCATCGACAGCGCCATTGCCCTAAACCTCGCCTTTTTTGTAAACGCATTCATCCTCATACTTGCTGCCACCGTATTTTTTAAAACAGGACTCACTGAAGTTGCAGAAATAAAAGAAGCTCACCGCTTACTTGAGCCTATGCTTGGTTCTAAATGGGCACCTACGCTATTTGCCATTGCATTGATTGCATCCGGACAAAGTTCAACAATTACAGGTACGTTAGCCGGACAAATCATCATGGAAGGATATCTTCACCTTAGAATCAATCCACTAGTAAGAAGGTTGATGACGAGGTTAATCGCCATTGTTCCAGCAGTGCTTGTTATTCTCATCAATGGTGAAAATAACATTGACAACCTCCTCATTTTAAGCCAGGTTGTGCTGAGTTTGCAACTCGGATTTGCCATCATACCGCTCATACATTTTACAAGCGATAAAAAAGCGATGGGCATTTTTGCCATCAAACCTTTTGTGATCATTTTGGCTTCGCTCGTTACCGCCATACTAGTTTACTTGAATTTACACATGGTGGCAGACCAAACAAGTGAATTCTTTAAAACATCTGATTCAATTTTTTGGAAATCAGTGATTGTTTTAGGATGCATCATCTATATCGCATTGTTGATAATTGCCATCGCTTATCCGCTCATGAACAAGAAAAGCAGAGAAGAAGTTATGATGCATCCAGAAGCCATCAAAATAAATGAAATAACCATACCCGAATACAAAAAAATAGCTGTTGCGCTGGATTTTAGTGTGAATGATTATAGACTGATATCTTATGCATTGGGACAAGGAAAAAAAGAAAGTCAGTTCATGTTAATTCATGTTGTTGAAAGTCCAGCCACTCGTGTTATCGGCAATGAAACGGATGACCTAGAAACCAGGAAAGACAAGGAACGTATGGACCTTTATGTTGCAGAACTCAAGGAAAAGGGGTTTGCTGTAGCTGGTTTCCTTGGGTTTAATGGACGTGTAAAAGAAATTGTGCGACTTGTTAAAGACAATGACGCTGATTTGCTCGTTATTGGTGCACACGGACATTCCGGCATCAAGGATGTAGTCTATGGCGAAACAGTTGAAGCTGTTAGACATGAGTTGAAAATACCTGTATTGGTGGTAAATATTTAGTTTGAAACATGATCAGAAGTTTATTCAACAATGCATCACAAAGAAATAATCCATTGAATTAATTTACCCTCTTTGCCCCATTGTTTGATTCCTTTTGCTACTTCACCAACCATCTGATTTCTACGAACTGGTTTGGGCTTTGATTCAAGAGGAATATTCAGTGACGCTCCATTGTTGTTCAACTCAATTTTTGTAGCAAAGATGGTTAGAGAAAGCCTTGGTACTGCAATGCCCATGATCATCCCCGGTAAACCATTGAAACTTTCGGGGCCACCTCGTACCAGAATCTCATCAGTATAAAAAGCAACCACCACCACAGAATCACAAATTTTGGTTATTGCTTTTTTACATTCAAAACCTGCAAACTGCCTTACTTCTCCCGTTATCTTCCATTGGTATTTAGCAAGGCTGTCTTTTACGAGATATTTGTTTTCAAAAACTGATGTTCTAAAAGTTATTGTGCTATCAGAAAAACTTTGTGTTAGAAAGGCATCTTCCATGGGCTTGAAATTAGACATCAAGTATTTGTTCTCGGTATTTTCTTTTTCAACTTTATACAAAGAACCCTGTGGGTTGAAATCAAGCACATAAGAATCAGTTACTATCCGCGGAAATACCTTTTTGAATTCTTCTGCAAACATATTGTCCTCGCCTTCTTGCTGCATGCTTTCCATTAAAGTTATTTGTGCAATCTTTCTTTCAAAAAAGATTTTTCCACTCTGAATGAATTTTTGTTGCGCAAAACCAATATTGAAAATTGATGCACAAATAATAAATAATATATACTTCATATTGTAAACTTTCATCTTGTATTGAATTTCTTTCGCAACGGTTATAATTACGTCTTTGTAATTCATTGAAAATCAGCAATTTAAAATGCAGGCTTCCCCCATCAAAGACTCCC
>CANLED010000356.1 GCA_947489175.1 Chitinophagaceae bacterium
CTTTGGGATTGATGCCTGGGTTGGTCAATGAAATTAATGCATTTCCCTACTTTTTTCAAATATATCTGATTGATAATCAACAATATTAGAAGGTCAAATCTCTTCCTATTGGAGGATTGGGCTTAGATTGTTAAACAATGTAAAATCTGTATTTTGTTGTTGTGCATTCCGCCCCGTTATCAACTCAAAATAATATAGATTTTGGTTTTTTAAACATCAGTTTGCCTGAGCAATTCATCCAAATATGACTTCATTTTAATCATCTCCTCATCATTCTGCTGATTCTCATCATTTAACATATTCATGCATTTCGTAATGTCAAAATAATGATACTCCAGATGCTATGGCTCCCTGCCCTGAGAAATCAGATCCATGACTTGATATTCCAGGGACACATAATCATTCAGCGGGCCGGCAGACTCCAATACAACGGCCGCCTCAATACCGTTTCCCATGCCCCCGCTGATGGGCAGATCCTTGTTAAATGCCTTCATGAGCAATTCTCTGATATCCATGGTTGTAATTTTTTTAAAAGTAATCGGCAAGGCCTTACCCTATTGGAGGTCATCAAAGAGTTTAAAAAAATGGATTACAATCCTTGCTCCAATACAAAACGGAATGGCCGTTCTCAGATTCATGACCCCGGCAAAATGGCTGGGTGTGTATTGGGGAGGGGAGGTATGGGGGTTGTTAGTAGAGAAAAATACCTTCATCATCCTGTGAAAACACCTTTATACCATTTGAAAACTGATGCAGATTTGTGCTAAAAATGGATCTGCGGAAAGGGTTTGTGGAAGAAGTCAAAGGCATCATCGAAAATTCCAGGGTAAAAGCGATAAGAGCTGTTGATCACATTCGCGTCAAAATGTCCTGGGAACTGGGAAGAAAGATCGTTGAAGAAGAACAGCAGGGCATGGGGAGGGCTGAGTATGGTATGTACTTGATCAAAAAACTCTCAGAACAATTAAAAATAGAATATGGTGCCGGATTTTCTAAGAGACAATTAGAGAATTCAAGAAAGTTTTATAAAGAATATCCAATTGCGCAGACAGTGTCTGCGCAATTGACATGGAGTCATTACTTAATATGTTTGGGCATTGAAAATCAAGCAAAAAGGCAGTTTTATGAAACAGAAACCATTAAAAATTCATGGAGTGTTAGACAGCTTGAAAGACAGGTCAACAGTCAGTTTTACGAAAGATTGTTATTGAATAATGACCCTGAATCGGTTCTCTCTGTTGCCCGCTCCGAAAAGCAACCCATCGATGCAAAAGAGATCATCAAAGACCCCATGGTGCTGGAATTTCTGGGTCTCAAACCGGAATCTACCTACTATGAAAAGGACCTTGAATCCAGGATCATATCGCATTTACAGGAATTCCTGCTGGAACTGGGGAATGGGTTTGCATTTATGTCACGACAAAAAAGAATCCACCTGGATGGAGATGATTTTTTTATTGATCTTGTTCTTTATAACAGATTACTGCAGTGCTTTGTCATCATAGAGATCAAAACCAGCAAGATCACCCATCAGGATATCGGACAGCTTCAGATGTACGTCAATTATCACGACCGATATGAAAAGAAAGATCACGAGCACCCAACCATCGGCATACTCCTTTGCGCTGACAAAAACGATACAGTAGTCAAAATTTCTTTACCGGAAAACAACCAAACAATTGTCGCCAGCAAATATCAGCTTTACTTGCCTACTGAGCAACAGTTGCTGGAAGTGGTGCGGGGGATTGAGTAAGATTGAATTTGGATGTTTATCGGTAAAAATATGGGGGTCAAAAGAATGGTTTTGGGAAAGGTACATGGTATTGTATGTAAGTTTCGCGTATTGCGGAGGTCAGGTATGGGAGTTATTGATGGTTGAGGTTGAAAATCTCGTTTTACTCCGGTGTTTTCACATTTGAGATGCTGTGGCCTGATGGCATCTTTGCAACATGAATCGTGAGGTGGAGATTGAAATTGATGCATTGACGGAATCTGTGGTGGAGGTTTCAACAGGAAAAACATTCAAGACAGAAGTAACTGAGGTAACTAAAGAATTCCTTAATTCCATCCACAAGAAAAATGGATGGAAATTCAATTGGAAAAAGGAAGAAAAGGAAATAAATCGTCTTATTTACAAATTGGTTTTAAAGTCCAACAAATCCATCTTACTTGGCCTGATCAGCTTCGAAACCAAAGAAGATCATGTCCATATTCATCTGGTAGAAAAAACTCCAAATGAATTTGGCATATCAAAAAAATATGACGGAATTGGCGGGAACCTGTTTGCATTTGCTTGCAAATATTCACAAGAAATTGGGTTTGATGGAGTTGTTGCATTCTTCGCAAAAACGAACCTAATTCACCATTATTCAGTAACTTTAAGAGCTAGCCTTTTTAAAAATCAAAAAATGTTGATATTTAAAACAGACGCTGAATTTCTTATAAATAAATACTTTAAAGATGAAGAAAAATAAGAAAACTGAAATTTTTGAAGATATTGAATGCCATGTATTACAGATAAAAAATACTCCAGAAATGGATAGGGAAACTTCAGCGTTCATCAAGGCTTACAAAGAAAAAATGGCGGCAGCAGAGAAAAAAAAGTCTGCCAAGAAACAAGCGCTTGTAAAAAACAACTGACATAAGCATCATCACTAAAATTGCAAGCTTGCATTCCGGCTTAACACCCCCCTAAACACCAAACAAAATCACAATAAGCAAGTCTTTAACAATCTGATGTATCACGGGATGATAATTTCACGAAAACCTTCTAACCGTGAAATCATTCATCAACACCATCATCAACTGGCTCTTCAAAAATTCCTGGATCACCCTCCTCCTAGGACTGACCATCCCCTTTGTTTTCATCAAAACCTCAAATGGCTGGATCCTCTTCTTTAGCCTGCTTTATTACTTGCCGGCAGCCATCATCCACTACAAAGGAAAAAGATGGGTTGGCTACATCGCTTCTCTCTTGTCATTAATGGTAACGGTATTGCTAACCCTCGTGATGGGCATCGGCATGGCATACTTCCCCGATCCCTCCGATGTTCACGACGACTATGCCTCACTCTATGAAAACAGGGAGAAAATAGAATCGATTACCGGCATCAGCATACCTGAATTCACCGTCGACAGTTCTAAACTTACCCACTTCAGTCAGTTCGACTTCGAAT
>CANLED010000357.1 GCA_947489175.1 Chitinophagaceae bacterium
GGCACAGGAGGTACTGGTGGCGGTGGAAGTACCTATACCGGTGGATCAACTGACAGGCATGATGCACCGATAGATGGAGGACTTGCCTTCTTGCTTGCGGCAGGCATTGGGTATGGCGTGAAGAGAGCAAGAAAAAGAATTAAAAAGAACATTATTTAAGGTCAAATTGAATGATATCATAATTTTGGAAATGAATATCAGGGATTTTTTTTATAATATTATTATTGCTGCAAAAAAAATCTTGCAACAAATTAGCTACGACGCGCAGAAAATGGATTCTGTTTTCGAGGATCATTATCTTTTAGAATTTTATTACTTGTACCCAAATGTTAGTTCTGGAACATTTGCTGCAAAAACCAACATCCCGCAAATCAAAATAGACCAATATATAACCGAGAAGTATGGTCTTGATTTTTTTCAGCTCTCTAATAAATTCAGAATCGAACATTTTCTGGGTAAAAATGCACTTGTTGTTTCTGTAGAAAATTTGGATATTTCTTCCTTGAAGGGATCTGGGTTTACCAATTTAGTGGAGTTTAAAAATGCATTCAGCATCTATGCTCCTATTTCATTGAATTAGCATTCGTTTAATTATCCCTTTCCTTGTCTTGATGACTAAGTTTGGCATGTAATCTCAATAGCCTGGGGTTTAAACCCCAGGCTATTGAAGAATCATCTTACGATTTTTGGAATACTTCCTTAACTTGTTTATTAGTTGTTATTTTGTTTACAAACTGTCATTAGCTTTGCTGCGAATAATAGCGCTAAAATAGTTTTATCGCTTGAAATAACTTTCTTTGATTTGGCTCTCAAAAAGTAGAAAAAAATTATCCTATGGCTAAAATGGGGAGTGTAATTAATATAACAACGCCGCTGAAGCGTTTCTTTGCCGTAATTAGATTAGAAAAAAGGGAGATTTCTGCCATCTATTTTTACGCCATCTTAAGCGGTTTGATACAACTTTCTCTTCCATTGGGGATCCAGGCCATTATTAACTTTGCACAAGTAGCTGCAGGTAAATCAAAATTGCCAACTTCCATGTGGCTTCTGATCATACTAGTATTAATCGGAGTGTTGGTTTCAGGGGTGTTACAGGTTAGTCAAATGAAAGTGGTTGAAAAAATTCAGCAACGCCTCTTTACCAGGTATTCCCTCGAGTTCACCTATAAGCTTCCCAAGTTAGATTTAAATGCCGTACATGGATACCATCTTCCTGAATTGGTAAATCGTTTTTTTGATACAGTGTCGCTTCAAAAGGGATTGTCAAAATTATTGCTGGATGTGCCCCTTGCCATCATTCAAATTCTGTTTGGACTGATATTATTGTCATTTTACAGCCCTATATTCATCATTTTTGGCATCATCTTGATTGTTATTTTGTACCTGGTTTTATACTATACCTCTCAACGTGGCTTTGATGCTTCCATCAGGGAAAGTAACTATAAATATAATATCGCAGCATGGATTCAAGATGTTGCGAGGTCCATCACCAGTTTCAAATTTCATGAAAAAAATAACCTGCACTTACAAAAAACTGATTCACTTGTAAGTGGATATTTAGATGCAAGAACAGAACATTTTAACGTGCTTAAATTTCAATACTGGAGCTTGATTGTTTTCAAGTTGTTGATTACGGCTTCCATGCTTGTTGTTGGTGGAATTTTACTTGTTGAACAGCAAATAAATATTGGTCAGTTCATTGCTGCTGAAATTGTGATTATTATAGTTTTGAGTGCCGTTGAAAAAATGATTTTGAGTTTAGACAACGTATTCGATATGTTAACTAGCATAGAGAAATTGGGCAAGGTTACTGACAAAGAAATCGAGTATGGTGGCCAACTTCCATTGAATGCCAATGGCGAGGGCTTGAGTATAAGCGCTAATAACCTCAGTGTTGAAAATGGACATATCAACCTTCTCCATCAAACATCATTTGACATTCTTTCCAACGAAAAAATCTGCATCGTAGGAGATGACTCCGATTCCAAATCTGCTTTGATCAACTTGCTTTCAGGCAGCTTGCATGATTTCAACGGTAAGCTGTTGATGAATGATATTCCAGTAGGAAATTATGACATTGATTCGATTAGAAAAACTATCGGCATTGTTTCCGGCAATAAAGAAATATTTACAGCATCTCTTTGGGATAATCTCACCATGGGAAATAAGGAAGCAGAAACAGCTGAAATAATGGCACTTCTTAAACAGGTTGGGTTAGCATCATTTTTTTCTTCACTGAATGAAGGGTTTGATACAATGTTGCTAACTGCTGGAAAGGGGCTAACTCAAAATACCATCAATAAAATTCTTTTTGCAAGGGCAGTTTTCACAAAGTCATCCTTGTTGCTGTTGGATAATTTTGATTTTTCTTTGACTGATGAAGAAAAGGAGAAAATCTACCAAGCCATTTTTGGATTGAAACACTCAACAGTTGTAGCCGTTTCTAACAACAAGGAGTTTTTTATGGGATGCGATAAAATCATGCAGATTGAAAATGACAAAGTAATCTATTTCGGAAAACCATCTGATTTTAAAGGTTTAAATGGGGAGGGTGTAAAATGAAAAAACTATTGAATTCCATTAGCAAAGACACGGGTTATGAATTGCAATCCCCTAAAAAAATTTACCAGGCTGACAAAGAAAGCAACATCAGGATATGGTTCTGGATGATTTGTTTATCCTTGTTCGTCTTGATGTGGATGCCGTGGACACAAAACATACAGACAACTGGAACCATTACTACATTGTATCAAGACCAACGTCCGCAACAATTAAACTCTATCATTCCCGGTCGCATTCTCAAGTGGTGGGTAAAAGAAGGTGATTTTGTAAAAAAAGGCGATACCATTGTGCAGTTGGCTGATGTAAAAGATGATTACCTCGACCCGCAACTGATGCTGCGAACCAATGAACAAGTGGATGCTAAGCAGCAAAAAATGGTGTTTTATCAACAAAAAATATCAGCCACAGAAAGTCAGATTATGGCTATGGAAAGTTCAAGGGAATTGAAATTAAATTCCCTAAACAATAAAATGGAGCAGCTTAGGAGGAAGATGCTAAGCGACAGTGCCGAAATTATATCTGCTGAAGTTGATTACCAAGTTGCTGTGCAACAATTGAGTAGGGCTAAGGAAATGTATGCAAGAGGAATCATTACTTTGGTGGAATTTGAGA
>CANLED010000358.1 GCA_947489175.1 Chitinophagaceae bacterium
AGTGCTATCGCTGGAGCGACCTAGATTTTGAAGCGAATGGAAAAGATGGATTCGGAACCGACTGGCCCATAAGATATAAAGACATAGCCCCTTGGTATAGTTATGTTGAAAAATTTGCTGGCATCAGTGGTTCAAGAGATGGAATTCCACATTTACCGGATGGCGACTTCCACCCTGCGATGGAAATGAATTGCGTGGAAGAAATGGTTGCTCAAAACCTTAAAACAAAAATGGGACGCCCAATGATTATCGGACGCTCTGCCAACCATACCAAAAAAATTGGTACCCGCGGTCCATGTCAATTCAGGAACAAATGCCACCAAGGTTGTCCTTTCGGAGGATATTTCAGCTCGAACTCAGCCACCATTCCTGCCGCAGCAGCTACAGGAAACCTAACGTTGAGGCCGAACTCAATCACAACCGAAGTTTTGTACGACAAAGAAACTGGTCGCGCCAAAGGTGTCAGGATCCTTGATTCAGAAACCAACATGACCGAAGAATTCTACGCCAAAATAGTATTCTTAAACGCTTCAACCTTGGGTACCACCCAAATCCTTCTAAACTCTGTTTCAGATGCTTTTCCAAATGGATTCGGTAACAGCAGCGAGCAGGTTGGACACAATCTGATGGACCATCACTATGGTGTTGGTGCAAGTGGTAAATATGATGGGTTTAAAGACAAATACACTTTCGGTAGAAGGCCTAATGGCATTTATGTACCTCGATTCCGCAACCTCGATGGTGGCTCATCTGCTGGTTACCTTCGTGGATTCGGCTATCAAGGTGGTGCTTCTAGAGGTCGTGATAGATCTGATGAAATAGGCGTTTCACTTAAAGAAACCGTTACAGAACCAGGCGAATGGTCAATGGGTTGGGGTTCTTGGGGTGAACACCTTCCATATTATGAGAACAAGGCTACCCTCAACAAAGACAAAAAAGACAAGTGGGGATTGCCAACCTTGGATATCGATTGTGAATTCAAGGACAATGAAATGAAGATGCGCGTCGACATGAAAAACAGTGCTGCAGAAATGCTTGAAGCCGCTGGAATTAAAGATGTCAAAACATACGATAACATGCCGGCTCCCGGTTTTTGCATCCATGAAATGGGGACCGCACGCATGGGTAAAGATCCCAAAACATCAGTGCTTAACAAATGGAACCAAATGCATGATGTAAAAAATGTATTTATAACAGATGGCTCTGCCATGGCATCTTCAGCCTGCCAAAATCCATCAGTTACATACATGGCGTTAACTGCAAGAGCAGTTGATTTTGCTGTTTCTGAATTGAAAAAAGGAAACCTGTAAATGAAATGTAGAATGAAAAATGAAGAATGAAAAATAGAACAGCCTGGTCTAAATGGCTGTTCTATTTTTCATTCTTCATTTTTAATTTTTCATTAAAATTCATTTTTCATTCTTCATTTTTGATTAATATTTTTGTTTTATGCAAAAGACCATTCGCTTCCTGATGGCAACTATCATATTACTACCCTTGGCCGCTTACTTTCTTGGTACCCCTCCAAATGAACTACAACTATCGATTTTAAAAAAAATGACCTGGGTTGTGGGTATTGTTATAGCTTATACATTTATTGTTGGGCAAATCACAGGCAATAATTCACAAGTTGATAAATTATGGAGTGTTGTTCCAATCATCTATACTTGGTACATGACATACCTTGGCGGATGGAATGAAAGAATGTTAGCAATGTCTATCTTGGTTACAATTTGGGGAGCGCGACTAACTTACAACTTTGCTCGTCGCGGTGCCTATACTTGGAAATTCTGGGAAGGTGAAGAAGACTACAGATGGGAAATTCTCAGAAAAAAACCCGGATTTAAAAATCCTTTTGTTTGGATGTTATTCAACCTGCTTTTCATCTGCTTCTATCAAAATGTACTGATTTTTTTATTTACTGTCCCTATTCTCAGTGCATTGGCCAACCATACCAATGAGATAGGATTTATTGATGGATTGCTTTTTGGCCAGTTCTTACGTTTGGTGATTCATGAATTCAGAGCAGATCAACAACAATATGATTTTCAAACGGAAAAGTACCGCAGAATTAATGCAGGAGAAGATCTTGGCGAATATGCAGATGGATTTGTTTCAAATGGATTATGGGCAAAAGTTCGGCACCCAAACTATGCTGCAGAACAAGGAATTTGGATAACATTTTATTGCTTGAGTATTGCAGCAACTGGTGAATGGTTAAATTGGACAATAGCAGGTTGCATTTTATTGTTGATCTTATTCAAAGGAAGTGCAGATTTTTCTGAAGAAATATCCGCTTCAAAATATCCTGCATACAAAGAGTATCAAAAGAGAGTAGGTAAATTTTTGCCTAAATGGAAGAAAGGTTGAAATTTTAAGGGTTAATCTACAATCTATTTTACGTTGAATCATAAAGTTCTCAACTTTCAGAAGTACATAGATATTTAGCATCTTCATAGCTAAGAATTTTTTAACTTTATTTATATGGAACAAACAGAAAAAATAATTATCAATAAGACAAAAAATTGGATCAAGGATGTTGTGATTGGTCTGAATTTTTGTCCCTTTGCCCGCAAGCCTTACACCGCAGACCGCATTGAATACCGGGTAATCAATGATGCAGATTTTCAAACTGCTTTGGTGGCTTTGAGGGTTATGTGTCTTAACCTTAACGAGCAACCAGAAGTGGAAACAGCACTGATTATCTTGCCAGAAGGATTTTCAGATTTTGAAGAATACCTCGATCTTGTTTTTGAGGCAGAAGAACTGATTATAGACGAGGGTTTTGAAGGAACATACCAAGTTGCAAGCTTTCATCCGAATTATGTTTTTGCAGATTCTGATGACAACGATCCTGCCAATTATACCAATAGGTCGCCGTATCCAATGTTGCATATCCTACGCGAGAATTTGCTTGAAATTGCCGTCGACAACCACCCTGATCCAGAATCCATTCCGGATCAGAACATAGCCAAGGCAAAATCATTGGGATTGGAATATTTTAAGAAGATGCGTTTTGATTAAAACAGACAATTTTCAACTTAATTCAATCTTAATATGAAGTTATTGTCAGTTTTGCTTGCTGTTTTTATGTCATTTGCTGTCCAAGCGCAGGATACGGGTATGATTTTGCCAAAGGGAAAACTCATCATCATCGGAGGAGGTGATATTCC
>CANLED010000359.1 GCA_947489175.1 Chitinophagaceae bacterium
TTTTTCGTTTCCTTAGAAGATGATCTGATGCGTAAATTTGGGTCTGAAAGAATCGCAAAGTTAATGGATAGAATGGGGCTGAAAGAAGGGGAAGTTATCAGTCATGGAATGGTATCAAAATCGATAGAACGTGCACAGAAAAAAGTAGAAGAAAATAATTTTGGTGTCCGTAAACGCTTACTTGAATACGATGACGTTATGAATGCCCAACGAAAAGCCATTTATAAAAAGAGAAAGAATGCCCTATTTGGTGATCGTTTAGATATTGATGTCGATAATATGTTCTACGAACTTTGCGAAGAAACAGTATTAAAGTTAGCCAATTCAGAATTTAATGAGTTTGAAATTGAGTTAATTCGATTGATTGGTATAGAATCTCCAGTTAATGAGGAAGAATTTAAATCGCTTGATAAAATGGAACTAATTCATGCGGTTTACATTGCAATGATGCAACAATATAAACGAAAAAGCGAAAAGATTTGCATTACTGCAATGCCTCAAATTAAGCATGTTCATGAAACAATGTCTGATCGTTTTAAAAACATCGTTTTTCCACTTACCGATGGAAAAAAAGAATTGCAATTAATCGTAAATTTAGAAGATGCCTATAAGTCAAATGGTACTATCATTTCTAAATATTTTGAAAAAAATGTAATTCTAGGCATCATTGATAATGAATGGAAGGAACATCTTCGAGAAATGGATGATTTGCGCTCTGCTGTAAATAATGCTACCTATGAACAAAAAGACCCCTTGGTTATCTATAAACTAGAATCCTATGAATTATTCAAAAACATGTTGTATCGCTTAAATCAAGAAGCTGTCGAATTATTAATGAAATTAGATATTCCTGCTGAAAAAGAACTCCAAAGCACCAATAAAGAGGATACTCAAAATAATTATGGGAATTCAAAAATGAATAACAGTAACGCAACAGCACCGCCTCAATTTAGGGGTAGTGATGGTTATCGTCAGGCTGTGCAAAATTCGATGTCAGCACCTGAAAAAAAACAACCTACTATTGCGGAAACAAAAGTAAATAGAAACGATCCTTGTCCTTGCGGAAGTGGTAAAAAGTACAAACAATGTCATGGTAAATAATGTCGGTTTCCATCCATGATATTGCCATAATTGGCTCTGGAAATGTTGCTAATTTCATTGCGCATATCTTAAGTGAAAAAGGTTTTAATATCAGGCAAGTCCACAGTCGGAACTCAATTACAGGTAAAAACCTAGCAAGTAAGATTAAGTCCGAATTTATTGAGGAAATTACAGCCGTTACAGCCGAAATAATTTTTATTGCTGTTCATGATCAACAAATAGAAAAAAGTATAGCAAAATTACCCAAGTCTTCCATTCTGTTTTACACTTCTGGAACAGTTGATCTAGCAAGTATTTCAGCAGAAAATTGTGGCGTATTCTATCCCCTACAAACTTTTTCAAAAAGTAATTACAATGCGCCTTTTGATGGGCCAATATTATTGGAACATAAAAATGATTTGGTGAGAGATTATGCCCTAATGCTATGCTCAGAATTGAAATTAAGCTTCCAAATTACAAGTTCAGAGGAACGAAAAAACATACATCTTTGTGCCGTTTTTTTAAACAATTTCATCAATCATATCGCATGCATAGGATTGGATTTAGCGAAAGAACGAAAAATTGATATTTCCTTGTTTACACCATTAATAAGAAAGACATTTGAAAATATTTTACTGCATAATCCCAGTGAAAATCAAAGTGGGCCAGCGAAACGAAATGACAAAACTATTATAAATGAACACCTCGCCCTGCTAAATGGGAATTCAAAAACAATCTATCACTTGATTACAGAAAGTATATTAGCACAAAATGGATATGAATTATAAAATCAAATTAAACGAGATAAAGGTATTCATCTTTGATATTGATGGCGTTTTAACAGACGGAAACGTATTATTGGATAATGGAAATTATTTACGAGCGCTGAATTCAAAAGATTCATACGCCATTCAATACGCAGCAAAGATGGGCTATTTGGTCTTTATGATTACAGGAGGTTCTTCAAAAGAAATGAAAGATTGCCTTGAAAACCTTGGTGTTACTTGTGTTTATCTTTCTAGTAGATCGAAAATAAAAGTATACAGTGAAGTAAAATTAAAGCATGGTTTTCAGGACGAGCAAGTTCTTTATATGGGTGATGATATCCCTGATATTCCAGTACTTTCTATTGTTGGTGTTTCAAGCTGCCCAAAAGATGCCGCTATTGATGTCGTTATGTGCTGCAGCTACCAATCGCCAAAAGAAGGCGGAAAGGGATGCGTTCGTGATGTAATAGAACAAACCATGCGCGCTCAAGGAACTTGGCTAAAAGATGGTGCTTATGAATGGTAATCAAATACCTAATTCATTTTCCCAATAAGCATTCAACAAGACAACTAATCTTCGTGACATATTATTTTGATAACGTTTTGTGCGGTAGCCAGACACCCAATTTATTCCTCGAATAGCGTTCGTGAAAATTATTTCATCTGCTGATAATAAATTTTGAGGTAAAATAGAACATTCATAAATTTTTATATTGTGTTTGATCGCTAAATTTATTACTTGCATTCGCATTGTTCCTGCAATACACCCTTCATCTAGACCTGAAGTATACAAGACACCATTACTAACAATAAAAACGTTGCAACTCCCCGATTCTATTACATTTCCCTTTTCATTAGTAAGGAATAAATCATCTAAGCCTTGTTCCTTTGCAGCTATGGAAGCCATGACATATGGAAGTCCTGTTTTTGTTTTATAATTTGAAAGAAAGTTTTTATGCAGTTTAATATCTCTGTATATATCAAGCTCTAAACCTTTAGCATTTAACTCGAAATAGTTCATTAAATAAGGATACACTTCAATGTAAAAAGTGCAGTCATTTGAATCAGGTAAATACGCCCCTCCGGTTGCGCGATCTATTGATAAACGACACCTTCCACCTTGCTTTATTCCAGATTTTTCAATAAGCTCTACTATTTTTTCCTGAAAAAAATTAACATCATAATTAGCAGGTGTTTCCATTTTTAAAACATTCGCGCCTTTTAGTAGTCGATCTATATGGTTTTCAATATTAATTGGTTTTCCCGATAAAATTCTAATACTTTCAAATACCCCATCGCCATACAAATGACCGCGATTTCCAGCA
>CANLED010000360.1 GCA_947489175.1 Chitinophagaceae bacterium
ATTTTGCATCTGTTTCGTTGAGGGTCTCTAAAAAAACAGGATCATGTTCAGCAATTGTTCCGCCTGTTTTTCTAATGTTCAGGGATTCCTCATATTTTTTGATCAATGTGTCCAATTCAAAAATTACCAAACTAGGCCTGATTTTATGGAGTAAAAATTGAATTTGATCAAGTTCGGCAGTAGAAGGTAAATTGTTAAAATGCTTCCTGAAAGATTCAAATTCATTGAGAAAGATAGAAGTGATCCTGCGATTGAGCACCGGATCTTTCCCTGTCATGTTGTTGAGTCTTTTGAAATCCATTCGGGGATAAAATTAACTGATTGCTGGTTTTGGCTAATATGGCGTTAAATACATAACAGTAAGTGAAAATACCTAATATTTTTTAGGATACTTGTCGAATCAAATAAAACATTTACATACAAATCAATTAAGTAGTTTTCTTTGGATAATTTAATTTGAACCAATTCTATTATCCATTTGAAGCCAATTTAATCATGGAGTCGCCTATAAAGTCGACTTTTTATATATCCAATAAGCTGTTTCATGACCATACAGTATTATACTGCATGATCAGTTGTTTATCTTTTTTCAAATCTCCCACTTTTTTCGTTGATTTTTATTCTGAACATGATGGGCTTTATCCGGTCTTTGTCGGATAATTCATGCCCATTTCCCTCCCAGTGTTCATGCTGATGGATGGCTGATGGGGTCATCAGTGGCAAAACCTTTGAAAACAGGAATTCTCTTGCTGTTGAAGCAGTTTCATCTTGCAGTTCCTCAAATTGTCCAAAAGCGATTGCACTTTGCCAGTTGTTAAGGTCGCATGAAAGGTCTACCTGAAAACATACATTTGGATTTTCCCGCATCAATTCCATTTTTTGCCCCTCGGTAGATTGACCGTATATATAATGCCCATCATAGGAATAGATAACCGGGACAATGTACGGATGATGACCATCGCAGCAAGCGATTCTTCCTATGGCCTGACTTGTCAGTAAATTATTGATCTGTTGTTCATTGAGTTCTCCTGTCATGTTCCTTGTTTGGGGTAAAATTAAAGCTGTTGTTTCTTGCATCTCATGATTTTGGTCATGACATAGCATGACTACTGACCATCTTTTACAAATGCTGACTACCTGGCATTTCTTTTTTTGGAGAAATAGAAGGTGAAAAGATTGAAGAGCAGCCTAACCGTTTCATAAGAGATCCATTGCAATAATCTTTCTGAAGGACGATAAGAGCGGATAATGCTGATCGGTGAAATCCTGCTGCAATCATTGTCAATGATTTTCATGAGTTGTTGGTGGACATTCTTTGTAAATGTTTTTTCCTCTACATCAAGATTCAATTCAATGCTCGCAAGTGCACTGATGTCATTGATGTTGTATGAACCTATGGTTACGACCCTTCCATCAGCAACGGCAATTTTTCCGTGCAAAATATTGTGATTGTATTCGTGTATTTCAATTCCATGTCTTAATGCCCATCTGTACAGGTAACGTTCAGCATATTTTGCAATGCCTACATCAGAGATTCCAGCAAGAATCAGTTTGATCTTCACGCCTTTTTTCAATGCCTTGATGATATTGTTTCTGAAAAATGGACTCGGAATAAAATAGCTGGACATGATGATGATTTCATGGCGAGCATTCCTGAGCATTTCCATATAGCTTGCAGAAATCTCATTCCTTCCCATGACCCAGTCGTTTCTTCTTATTCTGATTGGGCAATGCAAGCTATTGTCCAAGACTTTGTTGATATCCTCTTTGTTTATTGTAATCCAATCTTCAGTTTTTTTGGTAAAGCAATGGTTGCATAATTTGAACAATTCATAAGAGGCTTCTCCCTCCACTTTGATTGCCCAGTCCAGCCAGGCAGGTGTTCCAGGCGTGTCGTTGTACCTGTCAGAAATATTGATGCCTCCAACGAGTGAAACAATGCCATCACAAACAACAATTTTATGGTGAAGTCGTCTGCCAAAATAATAATTACCCCCTTTAAATATGGGTTCGAAAAAACGCAACTCAATACCATTCGCACGCAAGCTATTTTTAAATCCTTTGGACAATCCTTTAGAAGCATAGCCATCCAGCAAAACCTGAACCTTTATGCCTCTTTGGGCTGCCTTGATCAGTTTTGAGGCTACCGCTTTGCCCGTATCATCTTCCTCAAAAATATACACCTGAAGCTGTATGGACATCCTGGCATTGTCAATCATGTCGTGCAGGATGGAAAAATAACTTCTCCCGCCCCTTACCAACTCGGCTTTGTTGTAAAGGGTATAGGCTGCTTTAATTTTGGTTGCTGAAGACATTCAAGCTTTTGGGTGAAAGCTACTGTATCGCTTCTTTGTGATGAATGATGAAGATCATTTGTTTTCTTGCTTTTATGCATTTTTGAATGGGTGTAGTTCTGTTGAATGTGGACTAATTGTTCAATTACTCTACCTGCGCTTTCGTATTTTTGAACAAGGTTTTTAATTTTCCAACATGTCAAAAAATGTCCACGATACACCATTGATGCAACAGCACGGGGCTATTAAGCAGAAGTATCCCGATGCCATCCTGTTGTTCAGGGTAGGAGATTTTTATGAAACCTTCGGTGAAGATGCCATAAAAGCATCGGCAGTGTTGGGAATTACGCTGACCAAGCGAAACAATGGTGCTGCTTCAACCCTTGAGCTGGCAGGTTTTCCCCATCATTCACTGGACAGTTACTTGCATAAATTGGTCAAGGCTGGTTTTCGGGTTGCCATCTGTGATCAGCTGGAAGATCCCAAAATGGCCAAGGGAATTGTAAAGCGGGGGGTCACCGAAATGGTTACACCTGGATTGGCGACCCACGATAAATTGCTGGAGCACAACAGCAATAATTTTCTTGCCGGAATTCATTTTGGAGAGCACGTAAATGGTATATCCTTTTTGGATATTTCTACAGGTGAATTTTTTGTGGCAGAGGGAGATCATGAATACACAGATAAGCTCTTGCAGACATTCCAGCCTGCAGAAGTTGTATTTCAAAAAGGCAGGCAGGCAGACCTTGGTGAACAGTTGGGCAAAAGATTTTATACCTATGGATTGGATCCATGGATTTTTGACCACCGGTATGCAGAAGAGTCATTGCTGCGACATTTCGGCACCCATTCCCTGAAAGGG
>CANLED010000361.1 GCA_947489175.1 Chitinophagaceae bacterium
AGAGCCCTACCCTTTTCATGGGAGTAGGTTTACGCCAGCAGACCACACCTTCCATTGTTTCTATTTTTTTTACTTCCTCCAACTGAACACTATGGAAGCGCTTGATGTTCTCAATGGCAATGTTGATGGCCAATTTGAGAGACTCGGAAATATTTTTCTCTGCAGCTATTATTTCTTTCTGACCAACGGCTAATTTTTTCAAATCAACACCATCAAACTTCTTGGAATACCGCTTGAGCGAGCTGTCACCAGTTTTTTTCACATCAGCAATGATCTTACCAACTTGCTTTCGAAGCAATCCATTTTCTATGGCAGGCCTTTCGGTAATGCCGGCCCAGTCTTCTTTTGATGGATAACGTATAATTTGCATGGTAATATTTAAAGAATCATTTTTTCAATAGGCACCACCAAAATTCCCTCTGCACCTGCGGCTTTTAGCTTCTCAATGATCTCCCAGAACTTGTCTTCACTCAACACACTGTGTACACTGCTCCAGCCTTCTTTGGCAAGTGGCAGAATGGTTGGGCTCCTCATGCCAGGCAAAAGAGAAATGATGTTTTCCAATTGTTCATTGGGCGCATTCATCAATACATACTTGCTTTTCTTGGCTTTTTTCACAGCCCTGATCCTGAACAAGAGTTTATCTAAAATGGCGATTTTTTCTTCATCCAGGTTTTTCCTCGCAACCAATACTGCCTGGGATTCAAGGATGATCTCCGCTTCCTTCAAACCATTCATGAACAAGGTTCCTCCGCTGCTGACCAAATCAACAATCACATCAGAAAGTCCAATGCCAGGGGCGATTTCAACCGAACCACTGATTTCATGGATGCTGGCTGTAACCTTGTTTTCTGCAAGGAATGATTTTACAAGATGCGGGTAGCTGGTGGCAATTCTCTTTCCTTCAAGGGATGCAACACCCTCGTAAACCAGAGATTTGGGAACAGCGATGGAAAGACGGCATTTGCCAAACCCAAGGGCCTCAACGGTATCAACCTTTCTGTTTTTTTCCGCCAAAACATTTTGGCCAACAATACCAATGTCAGCAACACCATCTTCCACATATTCCGGAATATCATCATCGCGCAGAAAAAACACCTCGATTGGGAAATTGTCAGAAACCGTTCTGAGCCTGTCTTTTACATTCCTTAATTCAATGCCACATTCTTTCAAAAGCTGAACGGAGTCTTCATACAACCTCCCAGACTTCTGAATGGCAATCCTTAAAACTGTTTCATTTTCCATACTTCCCTGTTTTAAAATAAAAAAGGCTTACCAATGGCAAGCCCGAATTATGTATACACCAATACCGGCTTCCCCTATGGCAAGTTGTGATGATGGTGAATATGACCCTTTGCGAACATGATGCAAAAGTAGTTCCCAAAAACATTATCGCCAAAAATGAATGTGTTTTTATAAAATGGCATTAATTTCGGAGAAATAACCATTGTTTATGAGGAAAATTCATCTTGCTGCTGCATTGGCCGCATTTTTCTGCCTGTTTATTGCTGAGAATTCTCTTTTTGCACAAGCCGACAGGTGGCAGCAAAAAGTCAATTACAAGATGGATGTAAAAGTGGATGCTGAAAACAACAGGTTTTCCGGTAAACAACGCCTCGACTACTGGAACAACTCTCCGGATACATTGAAAGTGTTATATTATCATCTTCAGTGGAATGCCTTTCAGCCGGGCAGCATGATGGACATGCGCAGCCAGGAGTTGGGAAAGAAACTGATCAGGGGCCGTGCAGACTGGGACCAACGCGTTAGAGACAGGATTTCAAACCTCAAGCCCAATGAAATTGGATTCCAGGAGGTTAAAAACCTAAGGGTCAATGGTCAATTGCAGAAAACAACAGCCTACGAAACCATTCTCAAAGTGGAATTGACCAAACCCATCCTCCCAAAATCAAAAGCCTTGATAGAGCTTGAATTTGAGGCCCAGGTGCCTGTTCAAATCAGAAGAAGCGGAAGAGACAATGCTGAAGGTGTTCGCTTCAGCATGGCCCAGTGGTATCCTAAATTGGCAGAATACGACCTGCAGGGATGGCATCCTACACCTTATGTTGCTAGGGAATTCTATGGCATTTGGGGCGATTTTGAAGTCAACATCACCATCGATAAAAACTATGTAATTGGCGGAACAGGTTATTTGCAAAACCCCCATGAAATCGGCCATGGGTATGAAAAATATTCGCCCCTGCCATTCAAACCGACACAGGGCAATACCCTGACCTGGAAATTCAAGGCCCCCAATGTGCATGATTTTGTTTGGGCAGCAGATCCCGGATATGTACACAATTCAAAACAGGTAAGAAAAGGACTTGTTCTTCATTCTTTCTATACAATAGACACTGCAGCATTGACGACCCAGTTCAATGCTATGCCAGCCAGAATGAGGCAAGGAACCAGCCTCAATACGTATATCAACAATTACAAGACTCAGTGGGACAGTGTCCTCGAGCTTGCCTCCAAAGCATTGCCTTTCATTGACAAGCATTACGGTGAGTATCCCTACAAACAATATTCATTCATCCAAGGCGGAGACGGTGGCATGGAGTATCCCATGGCCACCTTGCTCAAAGGGGCCGGAGAAGGTGTAGTCATCCATGAATGGATGCACAGCTGGTACCAGATGATCCTGGGCACCAATGAATCCCTCTACCCCTGGATGGACGAAGGGTTCACCAGTTTTGCTGAATCGAATGTCCAAAATTACCTCCATGAAAGCAAGGATTCATTCCCTCATCTTGGTGCATACAATGCCTACATCGCCCTTTCAAAAAGTGATTTCAATGAGCCTTTGACAACCCATTCAGACCATTACAGCTCGAACAGCGCATATAGCACCAATGCCTATTCAAAAGGAGAAGTTTTCATGGAGCAACTGGGCTATATAGTGGGCGCTCCAGTCAGGGACAGTATCCTGTTGAAATATTTTCAAACCTGGAAGTTCAAGCATCCCAATGTAAATGACCTGATTAGGCTGGCTGAAAACGAAAGCGGCATCCAGCTGGATTGGTACAAAGACTTTTTTGTAAACACCACCAAGACGATTGATTATGGGATTGACAGCCTCTGGGATGAGGGTGGAAAAATGAAAATACGGTTGAGGAATGCCGGAACCATGCC
>CANLED010000362.1 GCA_947489175.1 Chitinophagaceae bacterium
GAAAGTGGAAACAGAAGCTGATGTCATCAAGTCAATCGTCATCCAAAGTACACTTACTTCAAAGCAATCAAGGGTAAGGGGAAAAATATTTTCAGATTGTACAGGCGATGGCTCTATTGGTTTTAAAGCCGGGGCAGACCATGAATACAAGATTGAGCAATTGATGGGAAGCAGCAACCTCTTCAATGTGTTAGATGTTTCGAACAAAGAAGATGTTTTGGCTTGTGAATGCAAAGACAAAAGCGCTTTGGCAATGAAGTGTGAACAGGGTGATTTTGATCAACCTTTTCCTCGTTGTCCTTGGGCGCTAGATTTATCTGACAAACCTTTCCCTGGTCGTAAAGGACAGAAAACATTTGGGAAAGAGGGACTCGATACATTTGCCAACCAGTGGTACTGGGAGAGCGGGTTCAACAAGGATCAGGTGAACGACATCGAACTCATCCGTGACCATAATTTCAGGGCCATGTATGGTGCCTGGGATGTGATAAAGAATGTCGATAACATGTACCCCAAGCATAGGCTTGGATGGGTGGCATTTATTGCCGGAAAACGTGAGTCGCGCCGTTTGATGGGGGATGTGGTGTTGGATGCAGAGGATTTCAAAAAACAAAGAAAATTTGAAGATGGTGCATTCCCTTGCTCTTGGCATGTGGACCTGCATACACCTAAAAAAGAGTTTAAAGAAGGATTTGAAAACATGGAATTTGTATCTGATTATACGCGCGGGGAAGAATACCAATATGGCGGTGAGTATTGGGCTCCGTACCGTACTTTGTACAGCCGAAACATCAAAAATCTTTTCATGGCTGGCAGGTGCATCAGCGTGACCAAGTCTGGCCTTGGTCCAGTTCGTGTGATGAAAACATGTGGCATGATGGGTGAGGTAGTGGGAAAGGCGGCGTCGATTTGCATCAAAAAGAATGTTTCTCCGCGTGAAGTCTATACACTGCAATTGCCTGAATTAAAAAAGCTTTTGGGAAGGCCAGGTTTTTCAAGAGCTTAAACAGCTTCAGCGAAAATCCTCAAATCTAGATCTGTCGGCTAATTTGGCAGAGTAAATTTTTTGCTCATTATTCAATCATCCAATTACCAACTCCTATGTTTCGTCCTAGATTAAATTCTCTTTTGTTTGTTTGTTTCATCATCAGCAGTCAAGTTTTTTCACAAGAATTGTATCCCATTAAACTCTCTGCTAATCAATGGCATGATAAAGAGCAGGAGTTGCGGTATAAACCCGATGGAAGAGACTTTGTTATTGTCAATGGAAAAAGGCTGTTTACGAGGGCCATTTACGGGACCAATACTGCATTTCGGTTAGAAGCTGGTGACAGGCCTGAATTTGCATTGTACATGCCCGGCATGGGAGGCAATGTTAAATTAGGACTTGGTAACAGCAATCAAACTAAATGGCTTACTCAAGCGGATAAAATTACTGCGAAATACCGCCCTGGTGCGATGCTTTATACAATTGAAGATTCATCATTGTTGGGGAAGGGAAAATTGTTTGTCGAGTTATTGGCATTGGCAGATGGAGAAGGTTTTGTGATCCAGACAAGAATGGAGAATATTTCAGAACCTATTGAGCTCTACTGGGCATTTGGAGGTGCTACTGGCAAAAAGTTTTCGCGTGATGGCGATATGGGACCAGATCCAGAATCATCATTTTATTTGAAACCAGAAAATTGCAAAGACAACCGTTTTTTGATTTCAAACAAAGGAACTTTTCAACTTAATTATGGTTCAGGCTTGCAGGCAGGAGCCGATGGGAGATATTTTAGTGATGATCTTAAGGAACCACCAAAATCAACCAAAGAACAGCAATTATCAGGTGTTTTTTCTCCCGATGTAACCATAAAGATTGCAAATGCCACCAACTTAATATCTCCATCATCTCTTTTTGATTCTGAAGCAATCCTCGCCCCAGTAGCTGTTGGTAAAATGCAGGTAAGCAACGGGCAGGAGAATTATTTTTCAATCTTCAAACCCAATTCAAAAAAAACGATCACCTATGTTGATCTAAAACCCCTTTTTCAGCAAGCAGAATCAGCCCGTCAGGTCTTAGCAAATAGAATCATTGTTACTACACCAGATCCTTTTATCAACACCATCGGCGGAGCTTTAAGCATTGCTTCTGATGCAATTTGGGAGTCTCCTTCTTATCTGCATGGGGCTGTAGGTTGGCGCATGAGACTCAATGGTTGGAGGGGTGCATACACCGCAGATCCGCTCGGGTGGCATGATCGGGCAAAAACCCATTTAAATGCCTACGCCGTTTCCCAGTTTGATAGTTCTTATAAGGGACCTATAATCCCAGATACATCCATGCATTTAGCACGAAGTTTGGAAAAAATAAATGTTGGCATGTTTACAAAAGGGTATATTAGTCGACTGCCAAATGCCGAGGCGATGAAGCCCCATCATTATGACATGAACCTCATATACATCGATCAATTGTTTAGGCATTTTGATTGGACTGGAGATACCGCATTTATTAGAGAAATATGGCCTGTCATCAAAAGACATCTTGATTGGGAGTCCAGAAACTTTGATGCTGATAAAAATAGTTTGTATGACGCCTATGCTGCTATTTGGGCAAGCGATGCTTTGCAATACAGCGGAGGTGACGTAACTCATACATCAGCGTATAACTATTTTCATTTCAAAAAAGCTGCTTTGATAGCAACATTGATGAATGAAGATTCAACTCCATACCTTCTTCAAGCAAAAAAAATTAAGGAGGCCATGAACCTCGAATTGTGGATGCAAAAAAAAGGAACTTATGCGGAGTTTAAGGATTTGCTAGGCAACAAGCTTTTGCATGATGCTGCTGCACTTTGGACGATCTACCACAGTGTTGATTCTGAAGTGCCGGATAAGTTTCAGTCCTACCAGATGATGCGCTATGTTGATCGTCAAATACCCCACATCCCGTTGCGTCCCAAAGGCCTGAAGGATAGTGGGTATTATACGATTTCCACCACCAACTGGATGCCTTATGTTTGGTCATTGAACAATGTGGTGTTGGCTGAATCCATCCACACGGCTTTGGCCAACTGGCAATCCAACCGCCCTGATGAGGCCTTCAAGTTATTCAAAAGTGAGGTGCTGCAATCCATGTACATGGGAG
>CANLED010000363.1 GCA_947489175.1 Chitinophagaceae bacterium
GTTTCATCAAAATATTCTATTGTTACAACACTTTCTCTGCTCACTTCTTCCCTAAAACCTGGTAAGCTCAAACAACCTTCATCGCATACCCATTGTTTGCCCGTTAATTCTAAAATTTTTGCATTGATAAAAACAATTTTTTTGCCCCCTTCACCTTCAAACTGAGCCCTCTCCTCCTCATCACTTTTTTCGTAAACTTGCACCGTATCGATTACAAAAAGCCTGATGGATTTATTTATTTGAGGTGCCGCAATGCCCATGCCGTGAGAATAATACATGGTTTCCCACATATCAGCGATAAGTTTCTCCAAACCAACATAGTTAGATTCGATATCATCGCATAACTTTCTTAAAACAGGATGCCCGTAAGCAACAATGGGGAGAATCATGGTGCAAAGTTATAAAAAAGTACTTCATTCACTCCCTTCAGTAATAGAAAATTGTGAATAAATCAAAAGATATCAAGAAAAAAATATTAAAATTACAATAATAATAATTTCTTCCTTTGAGTCAATTAAGTTGAGCCACTATGCAATAAAAAAATACAACCTTTATTACTACCCATTATACAATAGATCGTAATACTCGGCAGCCATTCTATTTGAGTCGAATTTAAACCTAACATCCTTCATGCCATTCTGAACTACTTGTCTCCATGTGTCGGGTGACTCATAGTACAAAGGCAAAATTTCATCATTTAAAATTCTGTACACTTCATCAAGATCATATTGATCTTGATCTTGTACATGCATGTTTTCGTAATCAACTGGAGGTACAACAAAACCATTGTTGCCATGATTAATGAATTCTACAATCCAACCATCATTTGTTGAAAAATTTACGGCACCATTCATGGCAGCGGTCATTCCGCTCGTTCCAGAAGCTTCACGAGGTACCCTGGGATTATTGAGCCAAAGATCTGAGGCCTGCTTTAAACGCTTGCTAAGTCCGAGTTCATAGCCCGTACAAACTGCTACATTATCATATTGCTTGCTGAGGTGAATCAAATGATTGAATTCAGTAATTGCAGGATAATCTACTGGATAAGGTTTTCCTGCCCAAATAAGCTGAACAGGATACTTGGTACTATGCATAAGCGCATTAAATTTTTCCCTATCACGGGTAATCATATCTGCACGCTTATATCCAGCAAATCTTCTAGCCCAAACGATGGTAAACACATCTGGATTCATCAGTTTTCCAGTTTGATCGGCCACCAAATCAAAGGCACGCTTTTTAAGAAATCTTTTTCTATCGATGAAAGATTCTTCGTTTTGCTCATCCATCGCAAAATACAATTGCTTGTCCGACCAATATTGCCAATTTTGAGAATTGGTTACATGGATAATCGGGCAAATCCCTTCATACTTATTCCACATTTTTCTACTCACATGTCCATGTAACTCTGAAACGGCATTTGACAAACGTGCAAACCTTAAAGCCACCAAAGAATGATTAAACTGATCATCTTGAATACCCGTTATTTTCCTAACTTCTTCCAATGGAATTCCATTGAAATAAGACATCTTATTACACAAATAGATATCATGTTTTTCGTTACCAGCTTCTTCAGGAGTATGTGTAGTAAAGACTAGTT
This sequence comes from Chitinophagaceae bacterium, assembly GCA_947489175.1. GTDB lineage: Bacteria > Bacteroidota > Bacteroidia > Chitinophagales > Chitinophagaceae > Pollutibacter. The sequence goes on from CANLED010000363.1 coordinate 1,598, forward strand.
TCTTTTTTATTTCTGCCAAATCTCCATTGTATTTTTTATATAAATAAAATGCAGAGGATATCGCATGGGCTTCATTTAAGTGGTACACGTCTGGATTGAAACCAAGCTCATCAACAAGTTTAGCGCCGCCAACTCCTAGAAGAATAAATTGAGCCACTTTTGTTGCCACGTTTGCATCGTAAAGTCGGTGTGTAATTGTTTGAGATACATAATCATTCTCTGGGCAATCTGTACTCAATAAAAAAAGTGGAGCTGATTGGAATGTTTCTGGATTTAAATATAAAACCTTTATCCAAACAGGAGCATCATGGATCATGATCTGAAACTTAATTCCTGTATCTTCTAAAAAATTATATATTTTTTCGTTCCATTGAACCTGCAATGTTTGATCCTGGTTTCTAGCTTGGTCATAATAACCATATTTCCAAAGAATACCAATCCCAATTAAATTTTGACGAAGTTCATAGGCACTCCTTAAATGAGAGCCTGATAAAAATCCTAAACCACCGCTGTATATTTTAAGCGGTTGATGCACCGCGAATTCCATAGAAAAATACGCTACTTTTTTTTGAAATTTTGTATCAATTGAATACGGAAGTTTATAATGTTGAAAGTTTGTCATATCCACTATTGCATTAGATTAGGGTGCAAGATAACCCCATTTTTTTATATGATAAAAAGCAATATGTACAACATACGCATTGGATTAAAAAATAATCCGATTTTTTTTTGTTTGATTTTATTCATTTTAATTTTTATAGAAGTTGTGTTAAAATGTGTAAGCTCATATTTCGCTGATAATGAATATTTAATTGCATAACATCAACTTAAATAAATTTACCTTACTTTGCAAAAAAGCAATTTATGCGTTTTTTCATATCTGTAATAATCTTATCTTTTTTAGTTTTTTCTTGTGGTAAAAAACAAAAAAATATAAACAGTGATGAGCCAATTGAAGCGATTGATTTTATTGAGTCTTTTACAGACAGGGCACTTCCTGTTAGTTTTAACCAAAAGGAATTGGATAAAAAAGAAAGTGATAGTTTTATCATCAAATCAAAAACTGTTTTTCAGTTTATTCCGGATAGCCTATTTAAAAAAACATTTGACAAAACCTCAGGAATAAAATTCTATAGAAAAGGTAAGTACAAAGCAGACACTAAAGAAACTTATTTATTCTTAATGGCTGAGAGAAATGAAAAAAAAGCCTCTTACATAATTTGTTTTGACGAAGACCTTCTTTACAGTGCAGGCATGGAATTAGTCCAAAAAATCAACAACCCTGAAATTAATTTTGAAGGTGGAATTGATAAAAAATTGACCGTTATAAAACAAAGAAGCAGGGCTTCTAAAGAAGGGAAACTAATTTATAACAAAAGCGCCTACGTTTACAACACAGAAGGACTTTTCACGTTGATTCTAACGGAAAGTAATGAGGCTATTGAAAAAGATGAAATTTATAACCCCATAGATACTTTTTCAACCAAAGATCCTTTCAGTGGAAACTATGCGCAAGACAAAAATAATT
>CANLED010000364.1 GCA_947489175.1 Chitinophagaceae bacterium
TGGGCAAATGTTCAGCCACACAGTGGAGCACAGGCAAACATTGCGGTATTTCTAGCCTGCTTGAAACCAGGTGATAAAACGCTGGGTTTGGATTTAAGCATGGGTGGACATTTAACACATGGAAGTCCAGCCAACTTCAGTGGTAAAACTTACCAATCATTTTTCTATGGAGTTGACAGAGAAACAGGCTTGGTTAATTATGAGCAGCTCGAAGAAACAGCACGCAAGGAAAAGCCTAAAATGATAATTTGCGGTGCGTCAGCATACAGCCGTGATTGGGATTATGCAAGAATAAGGGCTGTGGCCGATGAAATTGGCGCTTTGGTGTTGGCAGATATTGCACATCCGGCTGGATTAATTGCAACCGGTGTTTTAAATGACCCATTTGATTATTGTCACATCGTAACCTCAACAACACACAAAACGCTTAGGGGACCAAGAGGTGGGGTAATTATGCTAAGGAATGATTTTGAAAACCCATTTGGGATTAAAGATCCAAAAGGGAATACAAGAATGATGAGTTCTTTGTTAGACTTGGCAGTTTTTCCTGGTACACAGGGCGGACCATTAGAACATGTTATCGCTGCCAAAGCAATTGCATTTGGGGAAATTCTAGACCCTTCTTTTAAAATTTACCAACAGCAGGTACAACTCAATGCACAAACAATTGCAAAAGCATTTACTGACAAAGGTTATCATTTAATAAGTGGAGGTACAGATAACCACTTGATGTTGATAGACCTAAGGAATAAAAATATCACAGGAAAAAAGGCACAAGAAACATTAGACAGGGCACACATCACGTTGAATAAAAATTCTGTACCTTTTGATGACAAAAGTCCTTTTGTAACATCTGGAATAAGGATAGGTGTACCAGCGATTACCACACGTGGCATGAAAAAGGAGCACATGCAAATTGTGGCAGATATGATTGATAAGGTGTTGATGAATGCTGAAGATGAGGCTATAATATTAGCAGTAAAAGAAGATGTAAAATCATTCATGCAGCAGTTTCCGTTATACCCAGAATTAGGATAAAACAAAAATTTATGATACAAAGAATACAAACACTTTGGCTTCTCTTAGCTAGTGGAATTGGTACATTGATTTGGTTTCTTCCCGTTTTTTCAGACGAGACAATTTTAAAAGATTTCTTAATTAACGAGAGCCTATTTTTAATGCTGGTGGTTGTATTTTCTTCAATTACTTCATTTGTCACTATTTTTTTATTCAAAAAAAGGAGTACACAAAAGCAATTAATCATTGTAAACATCTGTTTGGCACTGTCAATCATCGTATTAGAATATGTTGAAGTGAATTCATTTAAAAACAACTTCAATATTCAACAAGGGCATTGGCAGATAAGTGCAATACTACCTTTCTTTATTATTTTATTTTTGGTATTCGGATATAGAGGCATTAGAAAAGACGAAAAACTGTTGAGCAGCACTGATAGAATAAGATAAAATTAGCCAATGAAAAATACATTAGGCTATACATTTCCAGTAGATTTTAGAGATGTACACTATATTGCGGCACTTTATTCAGCCAATGCTGAAGCTGTAAGAAACAAACTTATAGGAACAGGACTCAAAGCAGGGTTGATATTGAAAGGCAAGCCAGTAGTTGCTTTGGGACTGATACAATACAAAGAGTCTGATTTGGGTGCATACAATGAAGTTATTGTTGCAATACCTGTGATACCAGAGCACGAAAAATCAGGTTATGCCAATTGGCTAGAGCTTTATGCACCGCTGAAGATAAGGAAACTCGGACAATACATCATGCATATCCCCGTTGATTCAGTTCAATCTATGGACGCTGGTAGGGATTTGTGGGGATATCCCAAAACAGTGTTGGCCATAAATCATCAATTTGCAGAAAATAATGTTGAATCTTCCATCATGGATGAAGATGGTAAAGAAAGTATGGTAAACTTCAATGGGAAGCTTGGCATTGGAATTCCGATACCTTCAATGGATTTGATGACTTATTCATTCCACAATGGAGTGATGTTAAAAACAAAGGTGGATGTAAAGGCCAACATGAAATGGAACCCATTTGCAGACATCGAAATAAATGTTTTGAATGACCAGCATCCAATTGGCAGAGATTTAATTGCGTTGGATATTTGCAATCAAAAACCATTGCTTACGATATCATCAACAAAATTTACAGCAAAGTTTAATGAAGGTCAAAAAATTGATTGATTTTTTCTGCAGTAAAAACCCAGCCTTCCTCAAGCATAAAACAATGTGAAGCATTGGGTATAATAATTGGTTCGACGTTATAATGTTTTCCCATTTTGCGTGTATCGGTTTCTGAAACCAGGTAATCCTTTTCTGCTCCTACAACCATGAGAGGAGTTTTTAATTGAAACTTCCGAGGTAACCTCAAAAAAACCATTTCAAGAAAAGCCAAAAATGATTCATCCTGCAAATTTTTAAGAATTGAATCCATGTTTTCAACTGGGTAATCTTTTGAAAACATCAATTTTTTCAACCTCTTTTTATCTTTCACGATTGGAAGCCATGACAAACTCATATTGGCAATCAAAAATTGAAGCGGAAAATCAACCAACAACCTAACGACTAATTTCCACAATCCTGTATTAGGAACAGAACACAACAATGCCACAGCTTTTACTTTAGAAGAAGGCTTTTGCATATAATGTTGGATCGTAAAACCTCCCATTGAATGACCAACCAAGTAAATTGGACCATCTATAGAATCTATAACCTGGGTTAAGTCTTCAACATATTCCTTGATACTGGTCCACCGTAACTTCCCATTGTTTTCACTCGCACCATGATTCCTAAGGCTAATCGCAAAAGTGTTGTATCCCTTCTCAAAAAAATAAGGTAAAAAATTATCTTTCCAAATCCATGCACCCATGCAAGCTCCATGAATAAAAACAATACTGCCTTTAGTTGATGCTTGATGCTGTTGATCTATGATTTCTAACTTCATTGTTGATATAGTTTTTTGGAAGTTGGCGCAATAAGCGACTTTTGAAACGGTGGAAATTTACAGTAATGGTATGACGAGGCGTGTTAATTTGATCAAAATCGGGGTTCCTCAATTCATTTTCAATGTGCTTTTTTAGGTCAGC
>CANLED010000365.1 GCA_947489175.1 Chitinophagaceae bacterium
ATTGTTAATAAAAGACTGCCGGTTATTGTCCAAGTTGGTGCTATGAGCACAGACGAATCCGTAAGGCTAGCCATGCATGCAGAAGCGCATGGTGCTGATGGTATTTCTTCTGTTGGCCCAATCTATTATGCTGCATCGCCAGCTATGGGCATGGCGCATTATAGTAAAATTGCAGGTGCAATCAAGATACCATTTTTCCCATATCAGATTGGAAACTCACCAATGACTGATGAGATGATTTTGCAGTTGTTAAACATACCCAATGTGAAGGGGTTGAAGCTGACCACAAACAGCATGCTAGACATTAGCGCAATAAGAATAAAATCTCAAGGAAAATTGTTGCTTTTCAGTGGAGCAGATGAACTGATGTGTCAAGCTGCAGTATGCGGAACCATTGGAGCCATTGGTTCTACCTACAATCTTTTCGGGCCTGTTTGTCAGTACGTTCGCAAAGAATTTGTAAACGGAAATGTACAGTTAGGGATTGATTTTATGATTGAATTTCAGGAATTGATACTTGAGATACTTCCATGCATTTGGACTTTTTTTCACCGTGGAATGTTGTTGCGCCACGGCATTGACATAGGAACTCCCAAAGCACCATTGCTAGCACCTGAATTGAAATGGAGCGATGAGGAATTGATGAGAAGAATCAGTAAGATAGAGAGCTTCATGCCAAAATCATGGTTTAACTTTTAATTATTATTGAATGAAACAGATAGAAGTAATTACAGGCAGCGGAGTTCCTCAAAGTCACCTCCCTTTTTCTCCTGCAATTAAAGCAGGTGATTATGTTTTCATTTCGGGACAAGCATCCGTAGATGATGAAGGTAAAATTGTAAATGGAACATTTGCAGAAGAATGCAGAAGGTCATTTGAAAATTTAGGGAAAATCCTCAGTGCTGCAGGGCTTGATTTTTCTGATGTGATACAAGTTAGGAATTATGTAAACCATCAAGAAGATCTTGCAGAATTCAACCAGATATACCGGGAATTTTTCAGCACACCATTTCCTGCAAGAACAACCATCATGGGGTGTTTGGGAACATTGTTGAAATTTGAAGTGGATGCGGTAGCTTATTCCCCTAAATAAAAATCATGAAGGTTGCATTGCTAGGCATAGTTCATGAGTCTAATACTTTCGTAAAAGAACTAACGACGCTGGATCATTTTCGTAAAAGTCGTTGGCTTTTTGGAAATGATATCATCAATGAATACAAGCATGCTTTTCACGAGATTGGAGGCATGATTGAAGCTATGGATGAAGCCGGTATTGAAATTGTTCCTGTTATGTATGCCGAAGCCACGCCAGGTGGAATGGTTACCACTGAAGCCTATGAACAGCTAACTGAAAAAATGTTTTCCTCATTACAACAAGCGCTTCCAGTTGATGGTTGTCTAGTTGTGCCACATGGTGCAGGCGTATGTGAAACTTATCCTGATCTGGACGGACAGTGGTTGACTAAATTGCGCGAAATTGTGGGTAGCAGCATGCCTATAATTGGCACTATAGACCCACATGCCAACGTAAGTAAGTTGATGATTGAATCAACAAATGCATTGGTGGCATATAAAACAAATCCACACATCGATCAACGCAGTGCTGGAAAAGAAGCGGGTAAATTAATGGCTGATTTTCTATCAAAAAAAAATAAGCCCCTCCAATTTTTCTCATCTCTTCCTCTTGCCATCAGCATCGAACAGCAGTTTTCTGAAAAAGACCCTTGTAAAGCTTTGCTGAATCTTGCCAAAGAAATAGGCACACGTGAACATATTTTATCAACCAGCATTGTTTTGGGTTTCCCTTATGCAGATGTAAAAGAAATGGGGTCTTCAGTCATTGTTATTTCTAACGATGAAACAGCTGGTAAGGAAGCACTTCTAGATCTTGAAAATTATATCATCTCAAATAAAGAGTTGTTTAATGGCGTTAAGGAAGATATCAGCCAACTACTTGGATCCTTGGATGAATGTAAGAAGCCCATTTTATTGTTAGACATGGGAGATAATGTAGGCGGCGGCGGTCCTGGCGACAGCACATATTTGCTTGATGCGTTGGAAGATGCGGGGAAGGAAAATACATTTATTTGTGTGTATGATCCCAAAGCTGTTGAATCGCTAAGAAATTCACAAGAGGGTGAAGAAATTGAATTGGCATTTGGGATGAATCCACATGGAAATCTAACGAGACCAAGGTTGGTTACCTTGCTTTTTAAAGGATCCGGTGTTTTTGATGAGTTAAAACCACGACATGGTGGTCAAATACATTTTGACATGGGCGATATGGCCATTGTAAAAACTATACAAAGTAATGTAGTAATGCTGACTTCATTAAGGGTGCCCCCTTATAGCCTTCAGCAATTGCTGGCATTCGGCATAGATCCAATGAAGTTCGACGCGATTGTGGCTAAGGGTGTTAATGCGCCAATAGCCGCATATACAGGGGTTTGTGAAACAATGATTCAGGTAAATACGCCAGGATTAACGCAGGCGGACATGACCAAATTTCATTATGAAAATCGAAGGATACCTCTTTTCCCATTTGAGCAAGATAAAATAAGCACGCATGTTGACTGAAAATAATTATTTAACTAAGTTAGCATCGTTGGAGTTTTATACGGAAGGCCCGGCTATTGACAAAGCGGGTAATATCTATTTTACAACCCTAACGGGTGGTTCGATCATGAAATTAGACAGTCATGGTGCACTGAGCGAATGGGCTAGAACAGCTTGTCCAAATGGTCAAATCATCCTTGAAAACGGTGACCATTTGGTATGCGACAGCAAGCTGGGAAAAGTTTTGAGGTTTTCAGAAGAGGGAAATTTTATCAGGGATGAATCTCATGAAACCTGCGCTGGAGTGAAGGTTCATGTTCCAAACGACTTGTTGATTGATAGCCGGGGAAACCTTTATTTCACAGATTCAATCAGGCATACAGGATCCGTTTTTTTTATAGGCGCGAATGGAGATGAGCACCTGATTGAAACAGGGTTAGATTATCCCAATGGACTAAAACTCTCTAACGATGGCAGTGTACTATATGTGGCTGAGAGTTATAAAAACCGAATCATCAAAATAAGGCTAAATTCAACTGGGTATTCGA
>CANLED010000366.1 GCA_947489175.1 Chitinophagaceae bacterium
GTAACTGACAGATATTGGGAAGTTTTTGCCCCCAGTGGTTTGAGAAAGTAATCTCACCTTTGTAAACGCATCATATTGCTTTTCAAATGTGCTTCTACCTATACCCACCATCCAGTTCTTGGTAATACCATAATCGAGTCCCAGGCGCATAGAAGCCTGATCAAGTCCAAAAAGATTATAGGCACCATCACTAAGTTGTCCAAACCTGTGCAAGATTCTGAAATCCAAAATTCCTGCACCCACGTTCTCAATGGATTGACCATTGACTACACGTGTTGTTTTAAATGTAGCAGTAACTTTATCAGTAATGGGCTCTTCTTTCTCTGCAAACAGGTCAATTTGAGCGAAAGAAGAAAATGGCATTGCCGCAATTGCGAGCATTACCATAATTTTTTGTTTGGTAAGCAATTGCATTATTGGTATTTGCATTTAACGGTGATAGCAACTTCTGGAGCAATCTTTTCTCCAATATAAAGACCAGTTACATTGTAATCTTTCAATTTAACTTTGAAGGTGCCATCCATCTCCGGAACACCACCAGCAATCTTCATGGTGCCAGATGTACTTACTTTATTAGTAACACCATGCAGCGTTAGGTTACCTTCTAGTGTTACAGGATAAGAACCATCCTTTGCAAAATTTACTTCCTTGATATTGGTTATATATCCTTTAAAATCTGCTTTGGGAAGTTTGGTAGACTCCATATAGTTTTCATTGAAATGATCTTCCATCAACTGATTTTCAAATTTGAAACCCTTGATGAGCACTGCAAAGACGACTTGTCCGTTATCTGCTACAAATTTTGAGTCAGTTTGGTTATTCACTGCAGCAATTTTTTCAATTGGACTAGAAGCGTTGAAGGCTGTTTGTCCCGTCTTAGTTGCATATACTTTTTGAGCCTGTGTTGATACAGCTGATAAAAGAATGGCTGCAAGCAATGTAATTTTGTTCATTGAAGTTTTCATGTTTAAGTATTGATTAGAATAATAAAAAATTATACTAGTTGTTCGTAGCCCCTTTTTTAATCCAGGAACTTACTTTATTGATTGTGCACGCATCAAGTTTTGTGCCACCCTTAGGCATAGGAGAAGCCTGACCATTGTGTAACATTGAATTAAGCAATCTGCCATTGGTTACATAGGTTGATGCAGTAGCATAGGTATCTAATTTAATGCCTGCACCCGCGGCTGCAGCTCCACCATGACAACCATTACAATTACTACCCAGGATTTTGGCTACTGTACCACTATAGGTAACAGTGGCGGTATCACAGGCTGTAGTCTGAGGATAAATCAAATCAGCTTTGTCGTAAAAGCAAGAGTTCATCCCAAAAAGGAAAATTCCTGCCGTAATAATGATTAATGTTTTCATACTTATTGTGGAAATCCTTTATTGACCCATCTTGTAAACTGTCCAATTTGACAATCAACCATCTTACCAGACGGAGGCATTCTTTTTGAAACAGGTAGAGTAGGATCGTGATTAATAACTTTTAAGAAATTAGCTTTGTTCGCATTGATATAAGACTGCGCACTTGCATAGTCACCCAAGTAGACATTGCCTGAACCTGGCTTTGTTCCATGACAACCCAAACAGTTGTTTGTAAGCAATGTTTTAATTGGATCATTGTAAGTGAACTTGGTCGTATCACAAGTATTGATACAATTGGTATTCAATGCACCCTGATTGATCCATTTTAAGATGACATTTTTTTGTTCATTTGACAATTGAGGTCTTCCTCTGGGAGGCATTTTGTCACCGATGATTGTATAGTAATCACTTCTGGATGCATTCTTTGATGTAATCCCATTAGTAATTCTAGAAAAAGAGGTCAAAATCACACCTTTCTGACGACTGGCATCATTATGGCAACCAGAAGAACCACAATAAGAAACGTAAAGGGGTAATACTTCAGTATTGAAACAAACTGTATCAGAGACAGGCGGTTTTGTTCCACCACCGCCTCCTATATCAATCGGTGAAGTAGGGTCAGTTGGCGGATTAATAACGTCGTGTTTACAAGCGTAAATCAAAGAAGTTAGCAATAGGGCGAAAAAGAGTCTGATCTTCATTGGGTAAATAAAATTGATAGTTCGGAGGTTTGACCTTATCCCGGGATAAAAGATTAATCGTATTTATTCTTTAACACGTTTTTAAGAACCCCCAAAAACCACCAAATGATTTATGTTTTTGGATTTATTCACCTAAAAACCAGGGAAAATTATTGCACTCACCTAGTTTTCAGTGCATTAAGAACGGAAATACAGGAAGTATATTGTGCGAAACGACCTGAAATTAAAATTTCATTAACTTAAAATAGCCTCAATATCAGCGAGTTCCGCTTTTAGTAAAACGTCTTCAATAAAGCCAAATCATTGTAAAAATATTGTTTATCCAAGTACTAATTGGCTTTATCAAAAACTGTGGTCCAAGAACGCACGTCGTCGAATATGGTTGATTTTGCATTGGCCTGAACAATAATAGACTTGCCATCGTTGCTTAAATTCCATACCTCTTTTACATAAACAAATGCTTTTTGCTGAACACTAACATTATACGGAGTGGCGACCGTCAGGTGTACTATTGAGTTAATCGTCATGGTTTGACCATCTGCCGAAAACTTAACTGTAGACTTTTTGCCTCTTTCCTTATCATGATTAACTTGATTTTCTTTGCCATCGAAGGTCAACTTTTCATAGGTATTCAATGCTACGCCAGGCGTCGTGTTTGGTATTTCGATGGTTAGAAAATTGGGCTGCTGTGATATTTTCATTGCTTTAGAGAGCATACGATCACCCTCGTCATAAGAGCAAACAATATTTCCGCCCATGCTTATTGTCTCTTTAGATTTCCATTCACCAGTAAAATTAGCGTGATGTGTATCTTTTTTTTGCTGAGCTTGAATGGGAAAATACATTACTCCTGTTAACAGAATAATGAGTAAGGTATGAACGGATATTTTATTTTTTTGTTTCATTGCTGTTTATTGAAATCATTTATTAATGAAGATACAGCATTTTTTGACAGCCATATATTCAATCGTCGCAATGCAGTTGTATCTTTTTTGTAAATTTATAGATGAAAAGTATACAAGTTAAAGTG
>CANLED010000367.1 GCA_947489175.1 Chitinophagaceae bacterium
CCTGGACAGGAGGGGTGGACTCTGGCGAGGCGCCGAAGGTGACGAGACAGAGGCCGGGGTGGTGGATTTCCTTAATTTAATTCCACCACCCCACCTCGTCCGATTCGCTTCGCTCATCGGGCTCGGCACCCCTCCTGTCCAGGAGGGGATTCTTGTGATTTTTGCTTCTACAACACATTTGTTTCTACTCACAAATACGTCATAACCCCTTTTTAGGGTCCCCCTATAAATCGTTCAGGATGACAGGGGAGTTGTTCTGTCATCCTGAACGCAGCGAAGGACCTCAATCCCTTCAACCCAAATAAATAACCACTAGAAAAAATCACATCAATAAAAATCTTAATGTATCTTCCTACATCAAGACGATGCTTAAGAAATTTTTCATATTACTTGCCATATTTATCGGTGGCATTGTGTCAGATGGGTATGCCCAGTCTGATACTACCTTTTGGTTTGCTGCACCTGATCTACAAGGGAATATTGCGAGTGGACCAGGAGCAGATCGTCCCATTTTTCTCAGAATCAGTGCTTCAAGCACGCCTGCTGATGTTGTTATTTCACAACCTGCAAATCCTTCTTTTACGCCAATTAAAATCAGCATACCTGCCAACAGTTCGAGGTCTATCGACCTTACATTAAACATTGCTCAGATTGAAAATGATGCCGTCAGTATCGTCATGAAAAAGGGATTGTTGATACAGTCAACTGCAGTGGTTTCCTGTTATTACGACATCGTAAACACGCGCAATGGTGATATTTTTGCCTTGAAAGGCAAAAATGCATTGGGTACAAGATTCACAGTGCCTTTTCAGATGTCGTTCAACAACAGAACTGCTGAACCCAACTACAATGATTTTGTGATTTTGGCTACCGAAGACAACACATCGGTGATTGTAAACCCCAAGACTGATCTCGTAGGATACCCTGCTGGTGTATCTTTCCCAATTTTGTTGAACCGCGGGGAAACTTATGTATGCCGTGCAGCAACAAATGCGCCTTTCCAACGTCCAGGTGGAACGCTCGTTACAGCCAACAATCCCATTGCAATTTCAATTAAGGAAGACCTTCTTCAATATCCGGGATTTGGGTGTGCAGATACAGGAGGAGACCAATTAATTTCAGATGATTTGGCCGGAACAGAATTCATCGTACTCAGGGGGCGGTTTACAGCAGTTAATCCTGATTATTATTATGTGTTTGCAACCGAAAATAATACAGTTGTTAAGGTTAATAATGTAGTGGTAAAAACGCTCAATGCAGGGGAATATTACAACGGACTTCTATCTGATGAGTCTTGTTTTGTGGAAACAAGTGCTCCTTCGCAATTGCTTCACATCAGTGGCGTAGGTTGCGAAGTTGGATTGGCAGTCATTCCTTCCATCAAGTGTACTGGATCACCCAAAGTGAACATCACCAGGGCATCTGCAACGGAAGATTTTTATTTGAATATCCTTGCTCCAAAAGATATCATCAATGAGTTTACGCTCAATGGCGACAATAGTTTGCTAAATGCATCCATGTTCAGTTTCGTGAATGGTAGTTCAAACCTTTGGATGTATGCCCGTATCTTGGTGTCTACTGCAACAGTTGGGGTTGGAGGCACTGTAAACGTTGAAAACAAGTTGGGGAAGTTTCATGCGGGAGTGGTACAAGGTGTAGCAAGCGGCACTGCGCGTTATGGATATTTTTCAGATTTTAGCATAAACTCTGTTTTTTTGTCAGATCCCAAAAATCCATCAATTCCCATCAGCAATTCAATGGTTGTCTGCAACAATGGAGTCTTTGCATTGAAAGCCACCAACAAGCAAGCCACCACATTTACATGGAAAGGTCCAAATGGTTTTTCAAGTACAGGGGATGAATTACTCTTGAATAATTTTAAGTCAATCGATACAGGAAAATACACCATCACAACATCAGGTGTGGGATGCGGGAATGCATCTAAATCCATCATGTTGGAGATCGATGAGCCCATTGCCGATTTTACTTTTACATCAAGTGGTTGTGAAAAAGACAGCATAGCATTTACTACCTCAGCAACAGCTGGAGTTCGTTGGATATGGGATTTTGGCAACGGTAAAAAGTTGGATACGAACAGCGCTGTTATTCCGCCAGTTGCTTTGAATGCAACTGGTGATTTACCGATACAATTGACCGTGGGTTCTATTGGAGGATGTTTTTCAGACATCAAAACAAAAAAAATATCACTTTCTTCAAAACCTGTTGCAGCCTATTCAATCCCAACCACTACCTGTGTTAACGATGAAATTGTGTTTACGGATAAGTCGACAATTGTAACAGGAAATATTGTTAAATGGAGCTGGAACCTCAATGATGGCAATGGTTTCAGCCCTTTTATAAATAATGTTTCACAAAAAAAACGATACACTACTTTCGGAAATAAACAGGTTTCATTGTTTGTAGAATCAGAAACAGGTTGCCGCAGTGATACGTTTCAAATGACATCATTTGTTGTGAATCCGCTGCCAAAGCCAGGGTTCATCAATCCCGAAGTTTGTTTGAACGACAAGACTGCACAGTTCATGGATACTACTTCAAGTGCAGATGGATTTAATACTTTCAGTTATACTTGGAACTTCAATGCAGGAACCATCCCCGTAAGCAATGGACCAATTTTTACTTCAGCAAATATCACCGAAAAAAATCCTGCCATACAGTACAACGAAGCGAATAATTATGTTGTAAAACTCATTGTGAATTCAAGGGGATGTATTGATTCTGTAACGCAGGCATTTAAAGTGAATGGAGCCAATCCCATACCGGCATTTGATGTATTAAAGCCGTTGGAATTATGCAGCAAAGATTCAATCAGAATAGAAAATAAATCAACCATAGATTTTGACAATGTAACGAGGTTGATTATTTATTGGGATCAAAATGATTTGAGCAAAAAAACAGTTGATGAAAAACCGTTGATTGGAAAGAAATATGCTTTTCATTATGGAGATTTTCAAACTCCCTTGTCGAAAAATAATAGAATCAGGCTTCAAGCTTTTTCAGGAGATGCGCTTTCATGTAGCAAGAGTATTGATAAAATTATCAACATCAATGCAAGTCCAAAAGTAAGCTTTAG
>CANLED010000368.1 GCA_947489175.1 Chitinophagaceae bacterium
TGTGTTGAACAAAGTTCAATTGTTTGTTACTTGTTGTAGCCCAAAAGTCCTGACGGTTGTAGGTTAAATCGTCTTTCTCTTGTTCGCCTTCGTCATTGGTAAAAGTTTGTGAACTCTTTTTCCCAAAAGGTGGATTAGCTAAAACATAATCGTAAGTTGTCGGAGAAGCAGCAATTAAAGCATCAGCAGGAGAAATGAAATTATCACTTTCTATGTCACCAATGTTATGAAGAAACAAATTCATTAGAGCCAAACGCCTTGTTCCTGCAACAATTTCGTTTCCGAAAAATGTTTCCATTTTTAAAAACTTGTTTTGATCCTTGTCTAGTTTGTTGTTTTCTACGATGAAATCGTATGCAGCCAAAAAGAAACCGCCTGTTCCACAAGATGGGTCAGCAATGGTTTTCATTGGTTGCGGTTGGATACATTCTACCATTGCACGAATCAAAGGTCGTGGCGTAAAGTATTGCCCTGCACCACTTTTTACGTCTTGTGCATTTTGCTCCAACAGTCTTTCATAAATATCTCCTTTAACATCTGCACCCATTACCAGCCATTGTTCGCTGTCAATCATATCAATGATTTTGGCAAGCATTGCAGGGTCTTGGATTTTGTTTTGGCTCTTGGTAAATATTTGACCTAAGATACCTTTTGCAGTGCTTAACTCCCGAAGCAAAGTGGCATAATGCAATTCTAATTCTGCACCTTTTTTATTGGTTAGACTTTCCCAGTTGTATGCTTTTGGAATTGGTAGTTTTCTGTTGTGTGGTGGCTTGCTGTATTCATCTGCCATTTTTAAGAAAAGCAAATAAGTGAGTTGCTCTAAGTAATCTCCATATCCTACTCCTACATCACGCAGGGGATTGCAGAAACTCCATACTTTACTTACTATACTTGATGTGTTGTTGCTCATTATTTTTTTTATTAATATACTTTTGTAACTGTAACATCAGTGGAGATCAGATACTCTTTTTGATATCCAATGTCAAAGTCTTCAAATGTTATATAATCTGTTTCATCTCCTTTCCAATATTTTTCTATGAGATTAAGATTATCAAACAACATTGGAAAATTACTACTACTATATGGGATTTTTAATAGCCCAACAAATAGACTTATGACTTTATAATTATGGGTTGAATAAGTATTGTTTTCATCTAAATCAATTTCATAAATCTTCTTATCATTACCAATTGTAAAACCTTCTGCGATATTAATGTCATCAAAGGCGAAAACACAATCAAACCTACTTGTTGGAATTGGGACAATCGTTTTACGTATTGATTCAAAATAAAATTCCATCCAAGCTTGTTGCTCATTGGAATACTTATTTTTAATAAAATTACCCCACTTGCCTTTTTTGATAGTATCTCCAACATTATAAGAATGAGTGCTACAATGATATACTTTCATATTTCTTGTGATTGATTTTGTTCTAACAGAAGATAATATCTTTTATCATCCTCAAAATAAAAAATTGGGACATTTGGGTTTTTCGCAAATTGCTTCTCCCAAAATCTCTTTGCATCCTCTGTGATAAAATTTTCTTCCTGATAGCAATTCAATGAACTTGAAAAGATTCTTTTTATTTTTTTCAACCCAGCTTTATTTTCCAAGAGAATAGTATGCACAATATCCAATAAACTAATCTTTTTAAATGGTTCCGATTTATTGTACTTTGTTGCACTACTTTGATAATAATCACCATCATTGAACAATTGTCTCGGAATATCTCTTACTTGAAGTTTGTCGTCAAATTCAGTATCTATTGTATTTAAGGGCTTTAGATTTAAATATATTAGTGGACTTACTGCATCATTGATTTGATATAAGTTAATATCAAACCCTTCGCTATCTTCTTCAACTGTAAGTCTGTAATTTTCTTTAATAAATTCCATCTTTATATTTTAATTGTTATACCAATTTCCCCTCAAATGCTTTTTTCAAAATACTCTGCCTCAAGGTTTCTGCCTGTTGTAAACTTTGGCTGATGGTTTCTTCTATTTTATCGCATACGGTGAGTTTGCTTTCTAATTCATCTACGATGAGTTGCTGTTCTTTTATTGGTGGAAGTGGAATAGAGATGCTCTTAACTCTTTCTTTGTTTAATGCTTTCTGATTATTTCCTGAACCAACTCTTCTGTTATCTTCATATTTATATACCAAATAATGGTAAAGCAAACTTGATTTATAAACCTTATTATCTACTCTTATTGCGGCTGTGTTTTGGTTGTGTGATGATTCTATTTTAAGAATTGCTGCTTGTCCTCTTGTTTTTCCTTCTCCAATCATTGCCATTATTACCGTTCCAATTGGATGAACTTTGCAAGAGGTATTTTCTAAACCTTCAACAGTAATTTTTTCTTTCGTGCTTTTTATATCACGAAATGCAATTTCACCGCTACTTAACCAACTAATATTTCCTCCCCAATATTCAGGATTATTTCTTTTTGGTGTTGAGCCAATATGGACTTCAAAAATATCCCCTATAGTTGTCAACTTCCAACCCTTCGGCAACTCACCATCTTTTACTTTTTTATTAGTAAGTTTTCCTTCAAACGCCCATTTCAACAAACTTTGCCTGTACACTTTTAATTGCTGCTGTGCGGTTAGCAGTTGTTGTTTGCCGTTTTGTAATTCGCTGAGTAGTTCTTCTATTTTGGCTACTATGGCTTGTTGCTCTTTAAATGGCGGTATTGGAATAAATATTTTTTTTGCTCCTTCATCATTCAAAGCTGACTGGGTAGAGCCAGAACATAATTCATCTTTAATTTGAGTGAATTTTATTGACGTTAAATAGTGCAGAATATAGTTGCTACTCAATTTACCTTCAATTGGTCTAATTTGAAAAAAGCCAGTTGAAAAAAGTTGCCCATCAAATTTTGAATCAATAAGAATTGCCTTATCAGTTGCTTTCATTCTAGCTTGTAAGACATCCCCTTTTAAGGCAATTCTATTTGCTCTTGATGGCTTTTCTGAAAAAGAATATTCGCCCTCTTCGATTACCGAATCTGATTTAATACTACCTGTTGAAAAATATTTTTTCTTTCCTTTATACTCTGGGACACCAGTTTTCAGATAAGGTAA
>CANLED010000369.1 GCA_947489175.1 Chitinophagaceae bacterium
TATGGGTAAAGTAGCATTGGTAACAGGCGTTACCGGTCAAGATGGAGCATATCTTACCGAACTATTATTGGAAAAGGGTTACACTGTTCACGGTATAAAAAGAAGGTCGTCGATGTTTAACACCGATCGAATTGACCATTTATACCAAGATCCGCATGAGAAGGAAATTAAATTAACATTGCATTATGGAGATTTAACGGATTCTACCAACCTGATTAGAATTATCCAAGAAGTGCAGCCTGATGAAATTTATAACTTGGCTGCAATGAGTCATGTGAAGGTTAGCTTTGATACGCCAGAATACACGGCCAATGCAGACGGTATTGGAACATTGAGAATTCTTGAAGCCGTTCGTTTGTTGGGGTTAACAAAGAAGACGAAGGTATATCAAGCATCTACTTCAGAATTATACGGACTCGTACAAGAAGTTCCACAAAAAGAAACAACACCTTTTTATCCAAGATCTCCTTATGCAGTAGCAAAACTTTATGGTTATTGGATAACCGTAAACTACCGGGAAGCCTACAATATGTATGCAGTAAATGGAATTTTATTCAATCATGAAAGTCCACTAAGAGGCGAAACATTCGTTACCCGCAAAATAACCCGTGGGGTTGCCAAAATTGCCTTAGGTATGCAAGACAAAATATACCTCGGTAACCTTGATGCCAGGCGCGATTGGGGTCATGCTAAAGATTATGTAGAAGCCATGTGGAGGATACTTCAACAGCCTGAACCAGAAGATTATGTAATTGCTACAGGCATTACAACGCCAGTAAGGGATTTTGTAAAAATGGCATTTGCAGAAGTAGGAATCGAAGTAGCTTTTACAGGTGAAGGAAAAGAAGAACGTGGAAATGTTGTTGCTTGTAACAACCCTGAATATCAAGTTGAAATTGGCAAAGAAGTAGTTGCAGTTGATTCAGCATATTTTAGGCCAACTGAAGTTGAATTGCTCATAGGAGATCCAACCAAAGCCATGACCAAACTAAATTGGACTCCAAAATACGATTTACCGATGTTGGTGCAAGATATGGTAAGCAGTGATGTACAACTTTTCAAAAAAGAAAAATTGCTTAAGGAGTCGGGATTTGACGTAAAGCACCAGTATGAGTAAGCTGTTATTAGTTGAAGAGGTTGAAGTGGTTGAAGGGGTTGAAGAGAGATCCCTGGCTGCGCTTATAATGACGTCTTTGTAATAAATTGAAAATCAATATGTTAAAATGCGGATTTTTACATCAACGACTCCCCTCCTGGACAGGAGGGGTGCCGAGACAAATGAGCGAAGCGAATTTGGCGAGGTGGGGTGGTGGAATTAAATTAAGGAAATCCACCACCCCGGCCTCTGTCTCGTCACCTTCGGCGCCTCGCCAGAGTCCACCCCTCCTGTCCAGGAGGGGAGTCTTGTGCTTATTGCTTCACCAGCACATTTTTTCTACTCACAATTCGTCATAACCTTTTTTTTAGGGTCCCCCTATAAACCATTCGGGATGACAGAATAACTTGCCTGTCATCTTGAGCGAAGCGAAAGAACCCCTAAACAACTAAACGACTCAACAACTAAACCTTCTCAACTTTCTCAACTTTCTCAACCAAACTAAATCACCTCAACAAAATCATCATTGAAAAAGGATTCCAAAATATACATCGCCGGGCACCGAGGAATGGTGGGTTCGGCAATTCACAGACACCTGGTTGGTTTGGGTTTCGCAAACTTTATCTTCAGAACATCCGCTGAACTTGATTTGCGGGATCAAAGGGCAGTGAATGAGTTTTTTGAAATTGAAAGACCGGATTATGTGTTTCTAGCTGCTGCAAAAGTAGGGGGCATTTTAGCCAATAATAACTACAGGGCTGATTTCATCTATCAAAACATCATGATTGAAGCCAATGTTATTCATGCTGCTTATGCAACGGGAGTTGAAAAACTGTTGTTTTTAGGATCATCTTGTATTTATCCAAAGATGGCTCCACAGCCAATGACGGAAGATTGCTTGTTGACAGGTTTGTTGGAGCATACAAATGAGCCCTATGCGATCGCTAAGATTGCAGGTATTAAGATGTGTGATGCCTACAGAGATCAGTATGGCTGTAATTTTATCTCGGTAATGCCAACGAATTTATACGGTCCAAACGATAATTACGATTTGCAGAATGCACATGTTTTACCCTCTTTGATCCGAAAATTTCATGAAGCAAAACTCAATAATGAACCAGCTGTAACTGTATGGGGTACCGGTTCTCCTAGAAGAGAGTTTTTACATGCCGATGATTTGGCAGCCGCATGTTGTTATTTGATGGAGCACTACAACGAGGCTGGATTGGTAAATATAGGTACCGGAGTGGATGTTACCATTGCAGAACTCGCCATGGAAATTAAAGAAGTTGTTGGTTATGAAGGTGCTGTTGTTTATGACCATACCAAGCCAGATGGAACACCACGTAAATTGATGGACGTTTCAAAATTGTCAAAACTTGGTTGGACATACAAGATTGCATTGAGGGAAGGTTTAGAGAAGGTTTATTCAGCATACGGGAAAGTGAAAAGTGAATAATTTTATTGCCTTTATTTTTCATTCTTCATTTTTAATTTTTCATTTAACTGTATTCGGTGCCTGAGCTTGTCGAAGGCAATTCTTCATTCTTCATTTGTATTAAACCATGTTTTCATTTTTTAAACGCAGGCACCTCGATCCTTTTCCTTTTCAAATACTGAAAACAGATTATCATTCCCATATCATTCCGGGAATAGATGATGGATCTCCAGATCCAGAAACATCAATTATGCTCATCAAAGGGTTGATGGATTTAGGGTATGAAAATTTTGTTGGAACACCTCACGTTATGGAGGATATTTGGCAAAATAATACGGATACCATTAATGCAGCCCATCAAATTCTTCAACAAAGTCTTCAAGATGTCGGTATTGATAAAAATATAAGACAGGGTGCAGAATATCTTGTTGATGGCAATTTTGAACAATTGTTGACAGATAAAAAGAAACTCCTAACCATTAGAGATAACTGGGTATTAATTGAAATATCATTCATTCAGCCCCCAAAGCAATTGCATGATATCATTTTTGA
>CANLED010000370.1 GCA_947489175.1 Chitinophagaceae bacterium
TACAATGGAGGAGAAGTCATTTTGGGCAGTGGAAATTTCGGACATGTACGTTCTTCCGAAAGGTCATTGCAGTATTGGGCTGATCTGGCAGGATATACAGGAGCGCCAGCAAAAAAATTGTTGCCCGACCTTGATCCAAAAGATGGGAAGCGCATTGAATCATACAGCCATAGCGGCGGAAAAAAAGAAGTGGTTTTGTTGAAGGTAATTGGTGGCAAACACGACTATCCGGGCGACATCAATGTGCATCGTTATGCTTGGGAATTTTTCAAGTCGGTTCAGTAAATTTCAAAAATAACATGCAGCTTGAAAAAGACCTGATGATCCAGTTGAGGGATGCAAATGAAACCGCATTCAGGCAGGTTTTTGACCAGTACGGAAAAAAAGTATACCGGTACATCTTACATTATGTAAAGGTTGGAGTTGAGGCAGAAGACATCACTCAAAATGTTTTTTTGAGGATCTGGGAAAAACGGGGCCTGATTGATCCGGAAAAATCTTTTGAGGGATTCATTTTCACCATTGCCTACAGGTCAGTGATGGACCATTTCCGGACCAATCCCAAACGTTTGCAAAGTTTGTTCCCCGTTGACCTGTTCACCGACTCCATTGTTTCAACAGTGAGCGCAGATGCATTGCTTAACCACCATCAACTGGAATCAATCTACCAGCAAGCCCTGCAGGCACTTCCCCCCAAACGAAAAGAAATCTTTTTGCTGAGCCGTCATGGAGGGCTAACAAACCGACAGATCGCCGAAAAGCTGGGTATTTCAATCAAAACGGTAGAAAGCCAGATGACAGCTGCATTGGCCTTTCTCAAGAACTTTTTTTCTCGTGCTGATTTTGGGAGAGCCTTGATCACCTTGGTATTTATTTTTCATTAGACTAGGGGTATCGTTTATTTTCTCCGTAATGTTGTTCAGACCCATTGCATGCCATGAACAAAACAAGCCTTAACAGGTTCTTTTCGAACCAGTGCTCTCCTGTTGAACGTGAGGAAATCATCCGTTGGTTGTTGGACCCTTCCAATGATTTGCTCATCAAGCATTGGCTTCGGGAGCATTGGGATACACTTTCTGTCAATGAATTAGCAGCCGATCAAGACGAGCCAGACATGGAGAAAATCTGGGGCAAGATCCGTTCTAGTATCAAGGGAAATCAATTGAAGTCTGGCCTTGAAAAGGTACCTTTTGGGTTCAATAAATTTTATTTCAAGAAAATTGCTGTGGCGGCCATCATGATTGGTGTATTGCTCAGTACATATTTCATTTACACTGCCAATTCAGTCGACCACAAGGGTTTGGCCGATAAAAATCTCAAACCATCCAATGACATCGCTCCTCCAACCCAGTCCAGGGCTACCCTGAAGCTGGCAGATGGTACGACAGTTTATCTTGACAGCAATGTCAATGGAACCCTTGCAATGCAGGGTGGCGTTGAGATTAGCAGGAATGAAGGGGGTGAAATCATTTATTCTGGTGCTGCCGGTGATGCCATCTCCATGAATACTTTGTCTTTGCCAAAAGGAAGCAAACCGATCCGCCTTGTGCTGTCGGATGGCAGCCTTGTTTGGTTGAATGCAGCATCTTCCATCACTTATCCTACTTCATTCATAGGAAAAGAAAGAAAGGTTTCCATGACGGGCGAGGCCTATTTTGAGGTTTCAGAAAACAAAGCCATGCCTTTTTTTGTTGAGCACAATCAATTTCTAATCAAAGTGCTTGGTACACATTTTAATGTAAATACCTATGAAAATGAAGCCAGCAACAAGGTAACACTGTTGTCTGGATTGGTGGATGTTGGCAATGGGAAGATCACCAAGCGCCTGGTTCCTGGACAACAGGCTTCTGTATCGAAGACTGTATTTTCTGTCGACGAAAATATAGATACCGATGAAGTGATGGCCTGGAAAAATGGACAGTTTTATTTTGGGGGCTCTGATATCAAATCGATCATGAAACAGATTGAACGCTACTACGATGTTGAGGTTGAATTTCGGGATGAGGTACCGTATCAGTTCGTTGCCAAGATCTCAAGGGATGTCAATGTTTCTGCATTCCTGGAGAAGCTTGAACTCACGAACCTCATCCATTTTAAGATTGAAGGGAAGAAAATCATAGTCATGAAATAGAAAATGCACATAAAACAAAAAACGACCTAGTAAAGTCAATGTATTAAAAACCAAAACGAATGCAATTTATGCAAAAAATCGCGCTCTGTTTGCCCCCACCATACCGGGGCAGACTACTGTTCAAAAACCTGTTGATCATGAAACTAACAGCATTTCTCTTTATTCTCGGGTGCCTTCATGCCGGTGCAAAAGGGTTCAGCCAAAAAATCACGTTGAACCTCAAAAATGCATCAGCAGAACAAGCTTTCAAAAAAATTGAAAGACAATCCAGTTACGGATTCATCTATGCCAAGGAACAATTGGCAATGATGAAACCCCTCGATCTTGAACTCAACAATGCTGAGCTAAAAGATGCGTTGAACATGTTGTTCCTCCATCAGCCATTCACTTATGTAATTTCCGGAAACAATATTGTTGTCAAGAACAAGGAAATGGGAAATGCAGTGAACGATATCCCAGCAACGCCTCCGCCATTCCCTGTCACCGGAAAAATAGCAGATGAAGAAGGAAAGCCCCTTCAAAATGTTTCTGTTTTGCTCAAAGGAACTGGCAAGGGAACGGCATCAGGTATGGATGGAAGCTTTAGCATCGAGGTGCCTGAAAAAGGCGGTATACTTGTCTTTTCATCAGTGGGGTACGAAAACCTTGAGGTAAAAGTTTCCAAACAAATATCATTGACGCTTACACTAAAACGTGGCGATGTCAAGGCCGAAGAGATCATCGTTGTCGGATACGGTACACAGCGCAAGAAAGATGTGACAGGTTCTGTCGCTTCTGTGCCCAAGGAGCGGTTGCAGCAATTGCCCAATACCAATATAGCACAGGCCCTTCAGGGTTCTGTTCCAGGCCTTCAGATCAATACCAATTCCGGCGGTGCAGAGGGCAATGACCTGACCATCGATATTCGTGGAAGGAACTCCATCAGTGCCAGCAACAGCCCACTGAT
>CANLED010000371.1 GCA_947489175.1 Chitinophagaceae bacterium
ACGCAATATCAATTTATTTAGATATTACAGGCAAACATTTTGGAGATATTTCCCGTCCAAAATTTTCTTATGCCGCAGATTAGCTGTTTCCTTGGAGTAATCATTAGAATGTTTTATCGGAATCATAATCCACCACATTTCCATGCGGCGTATGGAGACTATGAAGCTATTATTAATATTGAACACAATGAGATTATCGGAGGTTATTTACCGCCTCGTGTTTTGGGTCTTTTTACAGAATGGACAGCACTCCATCAAATTGAGTTAATGGAAAATTTGAAAACTGCGAGAAATCAAGAGCCATTAAAGAATGTTGATCCTTTAGTGTAGTATGTGAACTTAAGTTTTAAACCAATGAACTTTCCATTATCTGGTTATTTAGTCTACAATGATTTTTTTGAAGGCCCGGAAGCAGTAAAATTCGATTTAAAAGAATATCGTTTCCAGCCAACGTTTCATACATATGATGAATCACTAAAATCGTTTGATAGAGTATTAGCTGCGGTAAAACAGTGCAGATTAATGGAAAAGGGAGCATATACCTGGTATTCTAATCATTTTGGCCCCATCATTATAGATAATATCGAGACAAAAGACTTTAAATTGGTTAAGGGAACAAACTTGTTGCAAGAGATGGATAACCTGGTCGATAATATAAATGATAGGTATTTTTGCATCCACGATTTACCACTAGAAAGACAAATTATAAAAGATAAAATTCATTATCTTTCGAGGTTAATTCCTTTTGATACCTGTATTTTTTTTCAATACAATGTTGCCGTTACACCATATAATCCTGGTAGTAAAAAGCTAATTGAGCATAACCTTTTCGATTATTTCTATTTTTTAATTGGATACAACAAAGAGAAATTTTACCTGATAACATTATTCTATGAATGATACGGGTCTTTTATTTAAATTTTTTGCAAATGGTTATTATGTCCCGTAATTTTTGATAGCTGCATCTTTCGTCAATAAGGGGAGCAAGAAAATCAAGGGGTTACGTAACTGTAACCCCTTGATTTTGGCTTAATAATTGGAATACGTATGCTGCTTTCGAATTACTTCGCTTGGGGAGGTGCGTTTCTTGCCCCTGCAACTTTTAATTTTGACAAATCTTCTTAAAATGCTTCTCCAATGTAAAAATAATATCCGTTGCCCTCTCGGGTAAATGCAAGATCAAAACGCACAAAAATATCTTTCGACTTGAAAATGAGATACCTTGCTCCTATGCCCCCGGCCATTTTAAATGTTGATGACAGCAGATTTTTTGCAATTGGCGCTACTGTTGCACTGGAAACAAAGGCAGCTGCACCCAATCGGTTACTAAATGCAAAAGGTAGAAACCTGTATTCGGCCTGTGTAGCAAATAAATTCTTATCCCTGAATCTCCCAAGGTAATATCCACGCATTATGCTCTCTCCTCCCATCATGGCCATTTGGTTGAAAGGAACATCCCCCTTATTCAACAGTGCAGATCCCTGAATTGCTATTACATCTCTTCGATTAAATCCTTTTCTAAAATAACGGAAATCAAACTGAGTGCTCATGAAGGAATTGGTGCTGCCAAGTGATGCAGAATAGTTAAGGAAAGCAAGTTCTGCGAACAAACCTTGCCTCACGTTCATTACGTTTTTTCTGTTGTCATACACCAATCCCATCCCCAAGCCTATGTTACTAGAACCCTTGTACCCGGTTGGATACTCATAACCGACTAGATTAGTTTTGGTAAATGTAACGTTGTACATTTTTTGAAAATCAAACTCTGCTCCTGCAAAAAAATTCCCTTTTATTTTTCTGAGTACCCTTTCACGAAGTTGAACATTAGTGTTACTTACAACGGCATATCCTTCCTCAGGTGCTTTTATTCCAATACCATAATATTTCATAGGGAAGTATTGAAATTTACCCCTACCAAGAAAAAACCATTTATCACCATCACCATAAATAGCATGATCGATCCAAACGCCGTATTGTTTTTCTGCAGTAAAAAAACTGAATGTATTGATCTCACTGATCCGGTTTTTCTTGTCTTTATTGGCATAAAATAGAAAAAGACCCACAAGTCCTATTTCAGCTTTGGTTTCAGGGGTATAAGCCAATGAAGGATATACAATAAAGTTGGATTTACCAGAACTGTCTTCGAATTTTTCTAAATAGTGTTCTTTCTTATCAGCGATAAATTCCTTCAGTTTTTGGCCATTTACAACAGTAGTTAGCAAATTGCAGAAAAGAACAATCAATAAGCATTTTAAGAATTTACAAACATTTCCTGTCTCACATTTTTTCAAATTTATCATGATGAAATTCTTAGTTAATCGTCTTTAAAGTATAAGATGCATTGAAATAAAACAATTCTATTCTTGGGGATGATTTAGCACTAAATTATTCAAGTTGCAAAAGTAAATGCTTTTACTTTGATATTATCTACCATTTTTGATTCAAGGGTTTTGTAAGACTAGGGAATATAAACCAGCGGCGATGATGGCTTTTTCTTTGTCTATCAGTGAGTTAGGCTAGTTGCATCTTTTTGTTTTTTCTTTAATTAACTTTAGAATAAATATCTCGTTTTGTGATAAAGACCATGGCGCCATCTTCTCCAATTCTGGAAAAGTATATTGAATGCTTCTATATTTATGAAGGCAAGTCCAACTCTGCATTCAGTTATCTAGCATTCCCTCATTTTAACACAGGACTTTCATTTTTCAAGGGAGCGTTTGTTCAAAGAAATAATTGGAATGTTCAAATCACAGAAAATACCAATGTAGGAGTTCATATCGAAGTACTTGGAAAATACACTTCCCCTGTATTGATAGAGTATAGAGGACACTTAAGAGAAATCTCTATTGTCTTCAAACCATTAGGTTTGAATAGATTTTTTACGAATAATTATCAATCTATAGCACCTAAGTTTTCTCAAGAACTAACCAATGAGGTATGGCGTCAATTTGGAGAAAAGTTATTTTCAAGTAATGATGATATTGATAAAATAGAGTCATTTTTACTATCTCAATTTAATGAGAATCAAGAGTTCTCTATTGTAGAAAATTCATTGACATTATTAGAAAATA
>CANLED010000372.1 GCA_947489175.1 Chitinophagaceae bacterium
GGCGCCGCAAAAGCAGTGGAATTTGTGTTGAGAAAAAATGGGATTGAGTACATCCAAGTTAGCCGAAACAAATCTGATGCTGCCATCTCATACAATGAATTAGACAGCGAGATCCTGTCTAGTCATCATTTAATTATCAACACCACACCACTGGGGATGTTTCCTGAAATAGACAAAGCTCCGCCAATTTCATATACAAAGATTGGCGCTTCTCATTATCTTTTCGACCTTGTGTACAACCCCTCTGAAACAATGTTTTTAAAACAAGGTAGGCTGCTTGGGGCAGATACTGAAAATGGTGCTGATATGCTCATTGATCAAGCTGAAGCTTCTTGGGATATTTGGAATGCAGAATCTTTCGAAAGAATTTAATAGCTTTTAGTCAATTGTATAATTATTTCATCTGGAATAGATTTCACCTTTCTTTCTTTGTAATCGAAGCAAACCATGTTGGTTTTTAACAACGCCGCAATGATTACTTTATCATTTTGTACTTTTTCAATTTTGTAATAACAATCAAACGCAACTCTGTTGATGTTGTCAATTGAAATCGAAATGGTAATTACATCTCCATGGAATAGTTCTGCAAAATATTCAATCGCCGCTTCTGCCACCACAAGGCCGTATGGTCCAAATTTAATTTCACTATAGCCCATGGTGTTTAAAAAACGCATACGACTTTCCTGAGCAAAAATAAGGTAGCGCTCATTCCCTACATGACCACCGTAGTTTATGTCTCCAATTTGAATCTTGATATCCGTTTTGAATACATAGGGGGAGGGTGAAAGCAATTTCTTTTCTCGCATCGAAAATTGTTTAAGCGTTATTATTTGAAGCTTTTGCTTTGACTATCTGGTTTATTGGTGAAGTTCTTATGAGAACTTGCACTATCTGATGTTAACACGTTTTTAGGCAGTTGATATGGCTTTTCAGGAAGGGAAGCTTTTATGTTGGCATTGTCCAAGCTGTTGATAAAGGTATTGCGCATATTTGGGTTAAATGCCGTTGTTGAAATCGTTAAAATAACGATAATAATGGCTGCATATTTAAGCCATTGTAAGTTTGATGTTCGCCCAAATTTGAGGTGTTGGCTTTTAGGAGGATTGATTTTAGCTGAAATACTTTCCCAAGAATCTTCTGGTGGGGGAATTTCAATATTGTATAACAGCGCATCTGAAGTTTGTATGTTTTTTTCAATGTTATCCCAAACATCATCAGGTGGAGTTGCACCAAAGGCATCCAATTTTTGATTCAATATTTCATTTGTTCTACTCTCCATAGCGATGATCTTTTATCTTTTCCTGAAGCCAAATTTTAGCCCTTGCGTACTGAGATTTACTCGTACCCTCATTGATATTTAAAATCTCACCAATCTCTTTGTGCGTATATCCTTCAATTGCATAAAGGTTAAACACTGTTCTATAACCGTTTGGCAATGATTGAATGATTGCCATCAACTCTTTTGCCTCAAGTTTGTCTAAACCATTTGCCGCTTCATCCTCTTTTTTCTCTTCAGTTATTTCATTAAAAGCAGTTAGGTTATTTTTCTTACGAAAATGCTCAATTGCAGTATTTACAACTATCCTTCTAATCCAACCTTCAAAAGACCCAATTGCTTTAAAGCGACTGATATTTTTGAAAATCTTTATAAAACTATCTTGTAAAATGTCTTTAGCATCATCCTCATTTCCAGCATAACGAAGACAAACTCCGTACATTTTTGGTGAAAATTTTTCATATAATGCTTTCTGCATTCTTGGGTTCCCCAATATACAGCCTTCTACTATGTCGCTATCAGCCTCAAAAAGGTTGCTTTCCATATTGCTTTTAATGATTTTTTTTATTTATGGTTTCTTTTAGTAAGAAAGCAATCATTTTGGAAACTGCTTTTTTTCTATGACTGATTTGGTTTTTGATGTCTGGATTCAGCTCGGCAAAGGTGTTGCTATATCCATTTGGGATGAACAATGGATCATATCCAAAACCATGAGAACCTTGCATATTTTTTGCAATCACACCTTGGCAGGTGCCTTCAAAAAAGAAGTTTTGGCCATTGAGAATTAAAGAAATAACTGTTTTAAATTGAGCACTTCGATTGTGTTCATTTTCTAGGAGGTATAAAAGTTTTTTATTGTTCGCAGCATCATCCCCATGGATTCCAGAAAATCGGGCTGATTGAACCCCAGGAGCTCCTTTTAGCGCATCTACCTCCAACCCACTGTCCTCTGCAAAACAATCCATTCCTGTCATTTTATGAATGGTTGCAGACTTTTCATGGGCGTTTAGTGCGAATGTGTTGTGTGGTTCTGGGATGTCTATAAAAATGCCTGCTTCATGCAGCGTTATTATCTCAAATTCAAGATTCAGCATCTGTTTAATTTCTGAAGCTTTGTTTAAGTTGTTGGAAGCAAAAATTATTTGATTCATACTATAAAAAGAGTTTTTGTAAGCCCTGCCATAGCGTTAATTTGGTTGATTTGTTTTCTTCAATCTCTTCCAATGTTGGTGCACAAAGATATTTCTTGTTCTCAAAAGCTTGGATCTGAAATGGGGGGAAATTCATAGGAAGTTCTATATCTGAAGGACCAAGTCCAAACAAGATTATTTTATTCGGTGAATATTTAGAAACCAGCGTTTTGTAAGGTCCAAAATGATCATCTAAATTGGTGATCAAATGAACTTCTTTTAACCCCAACTTCAATGCTTTAAGAATTGAGGTTAAAAACAAAATCTGTTTCTCATTTAAATTTATTGAAGCAGATTTAGCAATAATCAATACATCTTTGGGCATTGTTTCTTGCTCTTCAGTATTTTTTTCAAGATATGTTTTGTCTTCAATTAGAACATCCTTGTAGAGTAAAGTTATCAGAGAATATGGTAGTAGTTCTTTATTATTTTTGTTCATTGAATTAATCGTCATTGGCTTAAGGGCTATTTTTTCGTTTCTTTGCTGAAAATTATTGATATGTATAACATTCAAAACATAAAGGTAACAAAAGCAGAGCCTTCGCGTATATCCTCTGTTGATTTTAAACACCTACCTTTTGGAAAG
>CANLED010000373.1 GCA_947489175.1 Chitinophagaceae bacterium
ATCGCAGGAGGTACAGAAAGCATGAGTTTTGTGCCAGCTTCAGGTTGGAAGACAGTGCCTTCATATAACATCGCAACAGACGAACCAGATTATTATTTGAACATGGGGTTGACTGCTGAAGCGGTTTCTCAGGATTATAAAATTAGCCGGGAAGAGCAAGATGCTTTTTCTTTTGCGTCGCATCAAAAAGCATTGTTCGCCATTCAAAACGGACATTTCAAAAATGGTATTGTACCAATCACTGTTAATGAAGTTTACCTAGATGAGAAAGGAAAGAAACAAAAAAGGTCTTATGTGATGGATACGGATGAAGGTGTTCGTGCCGATACAAGTTTAGAAGGACTTGCAAAATTAAAGCCAGCTTTTGCTGTCAATGGAACAGTTACTGCCGGAAATGCCTCACAAACCAGTGATGGTGCTGCTTTCGTAATTGTTATGAGTGAATCTATGGTGAAGGAACTAGGGGTTACACCAATTGGTAGGCTTGTACATTGTGCCGTTGCCGGCGTCAATCCTCGCGTCATGGGAATTGGTCCAGTGGTTGCAATTCCCAAAGTATTAAAATTGGCTTCGATGGGATTGAATGATATTGACCTCATCGAATTAAACGAAGCATTTGCTTCGCAGTCACTTGCTGTTATCAAAGAACTTGGCTTGGATTCTTCAAAAGTAAACATCAATGGTGGCGCAATAGCCTTGGGGCATCCACTTGGTTGCACAGGCGCTAAATTAACTGTTCAATTGTTGGGTGATTTAAATCGCCTCAACAAACGCTATGGCATGGTATCAGCATGTGTTGGTGGCGGACAAGGCATAGCCGGAATTATCGAAAGGTTTTAAATATTTGCAATATTGTTGCAAATATTTAAATTTTCATTAGCTTTGGTTTCTGAACGTAATTCATGAAATCATTCCTGTTCATTTTATTTTCATTTTTTTTGTTGAACCAAACCCATGGTCAATGTATCCTTTCCATCAGCGGAAAAGTAAGGGATATTGATGCAAAGTCATTTTTGCAAGGGGCAAATGTTTTTTTGGTTGAAACCAAGAAAACGGTGGTAACTGACAAGGATGGAAAATTTCAATTGTCCGGTTTATGTCCTGGTGATTATACTTTGAGAATCAGTCATGCTGATTGCCAATCACAGGATATTCATTTGCACTTAAAGGAAGACGTAATAAAAGATATTGATCTTCCACATGCAGAAAATATCCTCAAGGAAGTTGTCGTAGTAGGTGCTGCTTCAGTTAGGTCAGAAGGTATAACCGGAGAGCTTCGTGGGAAGGAATTGGCTTCAACACGTGGACTAACGCTTGGTGAGTCATTACAAAAAATTACCGGGGTTACTGTATTGCAGACAGGGAACAACATTTATAAACCAGTCATTCAAGGCCTACACAGCAGCCGCGTTTTAATCTTAAATAATGGCATTCGGCAGGAAGGCCAGCAGTGGGGTAGTGAGCATGCTCCAGAAATTGATCCATACATAGCTAACAGACTTACCGTAATTAAGGGGGCTGCTTCTGTTCGGTATGGTGGTGATGCCATTGGCGGTGTTATTTTGGTAGAGCCGAGGTTGCTTCAATACAGCAATGCAATCTCAGGGGAAGTTAACATGGCCGCTTTTTCAAACAATAGGCAAGGTGTATTGTCAGGTATGGCCGAAGGCGGATTTGATAAAAAAGGTTCAACAGCATGGCGTTTGCAAGGGAGTATCAAGAGGGGTGGGAATGCTAAGACCCCTGAATATTGGTTGAAAAACTCTGGGGTTGAAGAAGTTAATATGTCTGCTACTGCCGGTTGGCGAAAGGAGAGAAAAGGGATTGAGTTTTTTTATAGTTTGTTCAACACTAAAATCGGAATTTTCACAGGTTCCCATTTGGGGAATCTTACCGACTTAGAGAATGTTATCAAAGCGCAGACTCCTCCAGATTATATACGCGATGAGCGTTTCAGCTATTTGATTGTTAGGCCATACCAGTCTGTTCAGCATCATTTGGCAAAACTCAAGTTGTTTTCAGAAAAGGAAAATCGCTACAGGTTGGGTTTAACTTTTTCTTCTCAAATGAATATCAGAAAAGAATTCGATATAACGAGGAGCAGCACAACTGCATCTCCACAGCTTGAGATGAATCTTTTCACCAACATGGCCGATCTTGTCTGGGAGCATTTCAGCAATAAAAAAGTGAAGGGATCTGTAGGTCTCAATGCAATGCACCAAGTAAATTATATCAATTACCGTTATTTCATTCCAAATTATCAGTCAGTTGATCTAGGCATTTGGGGGGCAGAAAAATATCAACTTAACTCGTGGCAATTTGAAGTGGGCTTGCGGTATGACCATAAAAATCGTTTTGGTATTACGGATAATGATGAAGCTCCCTACGATGTTTTGATGGGAAATTCATTTTCACCTGGGGCACCTTATGGGAGAAAGGTTTTTTCAGGGTTTTCGGGAACAGGCGTAGCTGCATATAAGTTCAGTAATCATTTGCGGATTTCAATGACAACTTCTACGGCATGGCGTTCACCCCAAGTGAATGAATTGTTCAGCAATGGCTTGCACCACGGGGCTGCAAGAATTGAACGAGGGGATGTGGCATTGCGACCTGAAAGGGCATGGAGTGTAATGGGAGCGCTTTTATACAGTATAGAGAAGCTTGAAATGGATTTCGGCTTCTACAACAAACAAATCAATGGGTTTATTTATCTGAATCCTTCGTATCCTCCATTGTTAACGATAAGGGGTGCATTCCCAACATTCAACTATGCTCAAACGGATGCCGTATTGAGCGGTGCAGATTTTAGCATGGCGTATTTGTTTGGAAATCATGTGAAGTCGCATTTAAAAGGTTCCGTTTTACGTGCTTACAATAGTAAAGCCAAGACTTGGTTGATACAAATGCCAGCAGATCGGTTTGAAGGCCAGCTTGAATATCTTTTTGTAGATGGGAAAAAACTAAAGCAATCATCTGTTCAGGTTGGAATACAGCACGTAACCAAGCAAACAAGGGTTCCTCCAACAGGAAATATTAAAATCACTTCCGC
>CANLED010000374.1 GCA_947489175.1 Chitinophagaceae bacterium
TTTTGGTATTTTGCCTGAATAAAAACATTGAATCATTTAGAATTGATGGTGTGAATGTTTTATTTCCAATAAGTTCTGAAAATGCAACAGATTTATTGGTTCGGTAAGCAGAATCACCTTTCAATAGCTCATTAATTTTATATACAGAAATTGATTGAACAGCATTTGTGTCACCAAAAGTGTTATCATATTTCAAGCACAACACGGAAGAGTCTAAAAAGAGACTATCAGATACATTTTCGAATGAAAATGGATAGGTAGTTGGCTTTAACTCCAAAAATATAGATGCTTTTGTTTTTCCAAATTGCTTGTTATTTGAAATGTAGCCAAGGATATAGGAACCGGCAGCCCCAGAATAATCCCTACCCAATAAAGGCAAAGAAGAATCTGGTATAATGTTAGTTGTGGCAACAACTTCAAAACTGGTATCAAATGTATTCACATTATCAACGAGTGGAATTAACTCAGCGCCTATTTCAGTACCTTTTATTTTGGTACAATAAGAGAACAAGGCTATCCCAAAAAATAAAATTATTCCTTTCAACAATCTACTATGGCTCACGTACAAATTTTTATGTGTTTTGGATTTACAATTACTTGTTTGCAAGATCGCTATACAATTGTAAATACTCTGTTAAATCGGATTCCGGATTATAGGGAATAACTTTTTTCCCCTTAGCTTTTGAAAAAGTATCAATGATTTTCTTCTCAACGTCTGCATCCCCAAAAGATATGGCATCAGCGTAAGTTGCTGCCCCCTTGAACAAACCAGTATTATTTAACTCATTGTATGGATCTAGGTCTTTGTCTTTAATCCCTGCATTAATGATGCAATGCTTTAAAAAATCTTTCCCTAACGATTCACTGAAAGTATTTTGACCAATGGTATAAATAACTTTACTGTTGCTGAAAACAGGTTCTTTCTTATAGGCCGTTTTTAAAAAGAGCGGAATCAGGGAAGTCATCCAACCACTGCAATGAATGATGTCTGGAGGCCATCCAAATTTTTTGACTGTCTCCAAAGCACCTTTGCAGAAGAAAACAGATCGCATGCCATTGTCATCAAAAAAGTTTTCATTGTCATCCTGAAAAACAAATTTACGTTTGAACATGTCTTCATTGTCAAGAAAATAAACCTGTAATCGAGCATTTGGAAGAGAAGCCACTTTAATTTGAAGTGGGTAGTCATCATTTTCAATGGTAATGTTGATTCCTGACAACCTAACAACTTCATGAAGTCTATGACGTCTTTCATTGATTGTTCCAAACCGTGGCATGATGCATCTAACCTCATATCCACCATCGTTAGCTTTTATAGCCAATTTGTTTACTATCTCAGAGAACTCTGTGAGTTCAATATAAGGAGACATTTCGTTGGCTATAAATAGAATTCTTTTTTTGGTGACCATGAAGGTTATATTAAAATACTTTTAAAGCGTATGCAAAAATAAGGATTTTTGCGCGAATTCGGTGAGTTTTGATATGAACCTGTGTAATAACCCAATATTTAAGGAAACAAAAACCATAAAAAAACCGTTCAGTTTTTATTATCTTAGCATTTAAATTAAATATGCACCGTATGCTCAAAAGCAGAATATTAACCACTCTAAAATTTCTGTTTTTCATTTTGCTAGGTGCATTTCTGATATGGTTTACTACCCGATCTTTAACTTCTGAGGAAGTAAATCAAGTAAAGAAGCTCATTTTAGGTGCAGAAAACAAGATCATCATTCCAAGTATGCTCATTGTGATGTTGAGTTATTATTTGAGGGCTTTGAGGTGGAAAATGATGATTGTGCCACTAAATCATCACCCAAAAACGTTGAATGTTTACTTTTCGGTACTTATTGGTTTCTTTTTTAACCTAGTTTTCCCACGCTTGGGAGAAGTTATGAAATGCACTTTGCTGGGAAAACATGAGAAAATTCCTGTAGATAAATTACTGGGAACAATGGTAGCGGAGCGTATAATTGATGTGCTTTGCTTGTTAATTGTGATTTTTCTTACCATTTTTACCCAATTCAACGTGGTTGGAAATTACGCTTTAGAGATATCCTCCAAAATCATAACTAATATATCTAACGATAAAAACAAGATTATTATCAGCCTTTTGATATGCGTTTTACTGATTACTTTCTTAGTTTGGCTGTTTAAAAGAATGTCATCCTTTAAATTAGTCATTAAGATCAAAGAATTATTCAAAGGAGTTCTTTTGGGCATTGTTAGCATAAAAGACATAAAAAACAAACCCCTTTTCATCATTTACACCATTTTGATTTGGTTCTTTTACTTGTACAGTATCAAATTTGGTTTCTTAGCTTTAAAAGAATTGGTTGATTTAGGATGGATACCATCCCTAACGATTTTGACATTCGGAAGTTTTGCCATGATTGCAACCCAGGGTGGCATTGGTGCATATCAATTGGCTGTACAAAAGACATTATCGCTTTATGGGATAAGTCAAGTAGGTGGACTCGCATTTGGTTGGCTGATTTGGTCCGTACAAACCATACTTTTACTTGTGTTTGGTCCTTTGTCGATTTTACTGATGGGCATTTTAAACAAAAAGAAATTATCGTCTGATGAACCTAAATGAAGTTTTATCCAGTTTAAAAATTTCTGATAAAAATGCTGGTACTTCTACTGGTCAGCTACCTCATGGCCATAATCTTACAGCAATTTCTTCCCGCTCCCCTGTTGATGGCGAAACCATTGCAGAGGTATTTGTTACTGACAATCAAGCTTATGAAATGGTGGTGGCATATGCACAATCAGCATATGTTCAATGGAGAGAGTGGCCAGCGCCTAAAAGAGGTGAGCTAGTTAGACAAATTGGAGAGGCCTTAAGAGTTAACAAGGAAGCATTGGGAACATTGGTAAGCTATGAAATGGGTAAAAGTTTACAGGAAGGGTTGGGAGAAGTACAGGAGATGATTGATATCTGTGATTTTGCGGTTGGGTTGTCGAGACAACTTTATGGAATGACCATGCAAAGTGAACGCGTTGGGCATCGGCTATATGAGCAATGGCATC
>CANLED010000375.1 GCA_947489175.1 Chitinophagaceae bacterium
AAACTACAAGAAGCCAATAAGGAAGCTAAAGAAAAAATATATAAAAATCTGATAATCATTTGTTTATAAAAAATATTTTATTTTCTTGGGATGTGGAAAACCACATTCGCAAATGTCTATTTTATTCACGAAATTTGTTTCCTTTCCTATTATTTTTATGTCAAATTTCTCACATTTACACGTTCATACACAATATTCACTATTAGATGGTGCGGCAAGCATTGGCGCATTATACAAAAAAGCGATGGCAGACAAAATGCCAGCACTTGCGATAAGTGACCATGGAAATATGTTTGGCGTATTTCAGTTTGTGGCTGAAGCACACAAGCACAAAGTTGATCCCAATGATAAAAATAGTGCTTTAAAAGTAAAACCCATCGTTGGATGTGAATTTTATATCACAGAGAACAGACACAGAAAGACATTTTCAAAAGAGGAGAAAGATCCAAGGCGCCATCAAATTCTGTTGGCAAAAAACGACATTGGTTATCGAAACCTTGTAAAGCTCACTTCTCTGGGTTTTATTGAGGGATTGTACAGCAAATACCCTAGAATTGACAAAGAACTCATCCATAAATACCATGAAGGCCTGATTGCAACAACTTGTTGCTTGGGTGCATTGGTTCCTCAAACCATCCTCAAAAAAGGAGAGGCCGAAGGCGAAAATGAATTCAAGTGGTGGCTTAATATCTTCCAAGAAGATTATTATGTTGAAATCCAGCGTCATGGAATGGAAGAGCAGGAGAAAGTTAATAAGGTTCTCTTGAAATTTGCCAAAAAATACAATGTGAAAGTCATTGCTTCAAACGATTCTCACTATGTTGACCAAAAAGATTTTAATGCCCACGACATCCTGCTTTGCATCAACACTGGTGAAAAAGTAGCTACCCCTGCAGCAAGGGAATTTGCAGATGACGATGCCAGTGTAAAAAATAAAAGGTTTGCCTTTCCAAACGACCAATTCTTCTTCAAGACAACTGCTGAAATGAAAGGGGTTTTCCATGATTTGGAAGAGGCCATTGACAATACAAATGAAATCGTTGATAAAGTAGAGGTGCTTGATCTGAAAAGAGACATCCTCCTGCCCCACTTTGTGGTACCAAAGAATTTTAATACCCAAGATGAATACCTAGAACATATCACCCAAGAAGGAGCCAGGAAAAGATATGATGTGATGACTGCTGAAATTGAGGAGCGAATTGCTTTCGAATTGTTCACCATCAGAACAATGGGCTTTGCAGGCTACTTTTTGATTGTATCTGACTTCATCAAAGCAGGCAGAGACTTAGGTGTTTTTATAGGTCCGGGTCGTGGTTCTGCCGCCGGTTCTGTAGTAGCCTATTGCATAGGTATCACCAATATCGACCCATTAAAATACAAGCTGCTTTTTGAGCGTTTCTTGAATCCGGATAGAAAGTCGATGCCCGATATCGATACGGACTTTGATGATGATGGCAGGCAAAAGGTGATCGACTATGTAGTACAAAAATATGGCAAAAACCAGGTAGCCCAAATCATCACATACGGTACCATGGCTGCAAAAATGAGCATCAAGGATGTGGCCAGGACCTTGGATCTACCGCTGGTTGAATCAAACATACTCGCTAAACTCGTGTCAGACAAACCTGGCATTACCCTGAAAAGGTTGCTACACGCTCCCCTATCTGGTGATGAAAGTTTGGCAGAAAAAGAGTCACTGAATTCAGAGGACATCGACAATGCCAAAAAACTACGTGAGATTTATGATGGAAAAGATATTCGAAGCGCCGTTCTACACGAGGCGGAGATTCTGGAAGGTTCAGTAAGAAATACAGGCATACATGCAGCAGGTATCATCATTGCACCCAGAGACCTGACAGAATTGCTTCCAGTATGCATCGCCAAGGATTCTCCCATGTGGGTTACACAGATTGAAGGAAGCATGATTGAAGATGCTGGTGTAATCAAGATGGACTTCCTTGGATTGAGAACGTTGAACATTATCAAGACATCATTGGTGCTGATCAAGATGAACTATGGGATTGATATTGACATTGATACTATTCCGTTAGACGATGAGCTAACCTTCAAACTCTACCAAAAAGGAGAAACCATCGGAACGTTTCAGTTTGAGAGCGCTGGTATGCAGAAATATTTGCGAGACCTTA
Organism: Chitinophagaceae bacterium; assembly: GCA_947489175.1. Classification (GTDB taxonomy): domain Bacteria; phylum Bacteroidota; class Bacteroidia; order Chitinophagales; family Chitinophagaceae; genus Pollutibacter. The sequence goes on from CANLED010000375.1 coordinate 2,148, forward strand.
AACCTGATAGGTTTGAGGACTTGATTGCCATGAACGCCTTATACAGGCCAGGTCCGCTTGAATACATCCCCAACTTCATCAACAGAAAACATGGAAGAGAAGCCATTTCCTATGATTTGGAAGAGATGGAAGAGTACCTCAAAGAGACCTACGGAATTACCGTTTACCAAGAGCAGGTGATGTTGCTGGCACAGAAAATAGCAGGATTCAGCAAAGGAGATGCAGACGTCTTGAGAAAGGCGATGGGTAAAAAGCAGAAGTCTGTACTCGATAAAATGAAAGGGCAATTCATCACAAATGCAACAGCACGGGGGCATGCGGATGATAAGCTTCAGAAAATATGGACTGACTGGGAAGCGTTTGCGCAATATGCATTCAATAAATCCCACAGTACCTGTTATGCATTCATAGCTTATCAAACAGCATATCTTAAATCACATTATCCATCAGAATACATGGCTGCTGTAATGAACCATGCAGGCAACATAGAAAAAATTACTTTTTTCATGGAGGAGTGTAAAAGAATGGGATTGAGTGTATTAGGGCCAGACATCAATGAATCCTTAAAAGGATTTGCGGTGAATAAAAAAGGAGAGATCAGGATTGGACTAGGAGGATTAAAAGGTGTTGGAGAAGCTGCTGTAGAATCAATTATTGCAGACAGGGGAAAAGCTGGTCATTTTAATTCCATTTACGACCTTGTAAAACGGGTAAATCAACGTACTGTAAATAAAAAATCACTGGAAAGTTTGGCGATGTCAGGTACATTCGACTGCTTCCCAGAATTACACCGTGCGCAATACTTTTTTCACCCTGAAGGAGACGCATCTTCTGGGCTGGAAAAAATCATACGATTTGGCAGTATTTGGCAAAATC
>CANLED010000376.1 GCA_947489175.1 Chitinophagaceae bacterium
AAAATGCCCCTGCTAAGTTTTATATATTGTCTGCACCCGCACATCATGCCTATCCTACATCCCTCTATACAAAAGAACAAGCAGCTCCTGTGAATTTGGGTGACCAATCAACCGCCAACAAAAGAACCGTGTTCAAGTACATCCACAAAGACGGCATTCAAAGTTGTCAGTTGGTAATGGGGTTGACTGTTCTCGAATCAGGAAGCGTTTGGAATTCTGTTCCACCACATACCCATACCAGAAGGATGGAAGTTTACTTGTATTTTGATTTGGATTTGGCACACAGGATTTTTCATTTCATGGGACAACCGCAGCAAACCAGGCACATGGTGATGAAGACTGATGAAGCTGTAATTTCACCACCATGGAGTACCCATTTTGGAAGCGGCACTTCAAATTATTCTTTTATCTGGGGAATGGCAGGAGAGAACTTGGATTATACAGATATGGATCCGGCCCCAGTAGCATCAATTAGGTAATTAAACATTACAAATACATCAATCTAAAATAAAATAAAACATGTCAAAGAAAGTTGTAACCCTCGGAGAAATAATGTTGCGTTTGTCAACCCCAGATTTCAAACGCTTTGTGCAAGCAGACACATTTGATATTACCTACGGTGGCGGTGAAGCCAATGTGGCTGCTGCATTGTGTAATTATGGATTAAATGGAACTTTTGTAACCAAGGTGCCAAACAATCCTATTGGACAGTCCGCAATCAATCACTTAAGGCGTTATGGTGTAGACACGCAATTTATTGCACGTGGCGGCGACAGGCTTGGGATTTATTTCCTAGAGACAGGCGCATCAATGAGGGCATCTCAAGTTGTATATGACAGGGCAGGTGCTTCTATTTCAGAAGTGGATGCATCTGAATTTGATTTTGATAAGATTTTTGAAGGAGCAGATTGGTTTCATACCACAGGCATTACTCCGGCGTTGAGCGACAAAGCAGCGGCATTGACAGAAGCGGCTTTGAAAGAAGCGAAGGGAAGAGGCATTACAACCAGTATCGACCTTAACTACAGAAAGAAATTGTGGACCAAAGAAAAAGCAAGAGAAGTGATGACCAGGCTTTGTCAGTACGTAGATGTTTGCATCGGAAATGAAGAAGACGCTGATACTACTTTGGGCTTCAAAGCAAAAGATACAGATGTTACCAAAGGAGAGTTGGACCTTGATGGATTCAAGGATGTTTTCAAGCAAATGAAAGAAAAATTCGGGTTTAAGTATATTGCATCTTCATTGCGTGAAAGCCACAGTGCGAGCGACAATGGATGGAGTGCATTGGTGTATGATGGTACTGAATTTTACCATACCAAGAAGTACAATGTGCGTATCGTTGATAGGGTAGGAAGTGGTGATAGCTTTGCCAGTGGATTGATTTATGGATTGGTAACTGGTATGCCAATGCCTGAAGCTGCTGAGTTTGGTGTTGCTGCAAGTGCCATCAAGCATACCATCCCTGGAGATTTAAATCATGCTACCCTTGGTGAAGTGAAAGACTTGATGAAAGGTGATGGCAGTGGAAGAGTTCAACGTTAAAAAAAATAAATTATGATTATCGATTCAATACAAAACGCGTACAAATATTACAGCATACATCCTTTGTTTCAAAAGGCATTCGAACACATTCAGCAAACAGATTTGCAAGCCTTGGAAGTGAGCAGGTATGACCTTGAAGGGGATAACCTAAAGGTGATTGTTTCAAATAAGGTGGGCATGACTGCCGCAGAATCTACTGCAAAATTTGAGTGTCATGACATGTACATTGACATTCAGTTGTGTGTGAGTGGAACTGAGCAATTTGGTTGGAAGCCAAGAGAAACCTGCAAAGAGGAAAAGGCTCCTTACAATCCTGAAAAAGATGTGTTGTTTTTTAACGATGCACCAGATATGTTTTTTCAGTTGACTGACGGGCAGTTTGCGATATTCTTTCCGAATGACGTTCATGCCCCGATGATAGGAGATGGTGAAATAAAAAAAATGGTCTTTAAAATTAAAATTTAAGAGATGAGTAAAAGTTTAATGATATCTGATGCGATTGTAAGTCAAGGTATTTTGCCTTTGTATTTCAATCCAGACGAAACAGTTAGCATAGAAATTTTGCGTGCCATTCACAAGGCGGGCATCAATGCTGTGGAATATACCAACAGGGGAGAAGCGGCTTTGAGAAATTTCACTGCGATGGTTGCTGTTAGGAATGCAGAAATGCCAAGTCTTTTACTAGGTGTAGGAACCATCAAGAACATGCAGCAAGCGCATGAATACATGGCTGCTGGTGCTGATTTTTTGGTGAGTCCGGGCTTTGTGCCAGACGTAGCCGCTTATGCCATTGCCAATGATATTTTTTATGCACCAGGTTGCATGACTCCTTCGGAAATTATTGCAGCGGAGAATGCAGGTGTTAAGTTCATCAAATTATTCCCTGGAAATATTCTTGGTATTGAATTTTTGTCGAGCATCAAGGAAATATTCCCCAAACTACTTTTCATGCCTACTGGTGGCGTAGATACCTCTAGGGAAAGCATCGAAGGATGGTATAAGGCTGGAGTGTGTGCGGTTGGTATGGGCAGTAAATTGATCAGCAAAAAACTAATGGAATCGAAAGATTATGCAACCATTGAAAGTTCCACACGTGAAGTGTTGTCATTGATTCAAAGCATTAAAAAATAAAGTATGAAGCAAATACAGGTGTTGTTATTCACTATCATAATTTTATCGGGTATGTTTATTAATTCAGCATCTGCTCAATATTTGCCTTTGTACAAGAAGATTCCCAATTTTATAGAAGCCCCAAACAAAGAGGATACTGCAACAACGGGTGGTATTATGCGGATATCCAAGGTTTCTGTTCCCGGGTATCAATTTTTTAGTGCAGGAAATGATGGCATGAAACCCTGCGTGGTTATTTGTCCGGGTGGTGGATATGGCATCCTTGCTGCTTCTCATGAAGGAAGTGATGTTGCAAAATATTTCAACAGCATTGGTGTTCATGCCCTTGTGTTAAAGTACAGGAT
>CANLED010000377.1 GCA_947489175.1 Chitinophagaceae bacterium
GGATACAAAAGATCCTCATCAGATTATTTAGGACTGCTTACCTATTTGCCAGAAATTCAATCAAAAAATAACCTAACATACACTTGGCCAAGAAGCGGTGAATTGGATTTTGCCAAGTGTTATGAGCAACGGAATGGCATGGAAAAAGAGACGGGACTTATGTATGCTGTTCAAGGAGCTACCTATAACCACAACCATGCCAATGGAATGTCGATGGAATTGTATGGAGCAGGAACTGTGATGGGACCAGACCCTGGTAAGGGCATCACTTATGAGGCACCCATGCATGTAAAATACTATGCGCAATGGGCGGCGCACAATACTGTTGTAGCTGGAGGAATTTCTGCATCAACCCCTTATTTCAAAGGCGGCGGAGGAACAAAAAAAATAGGTGCAATTTCTTTGGCTGCCATGGAACCAAGGGCAGGAAAGCAAGCCGTTTCTCCACAATGTTCTTTTACGGATACGAGGTATACGGACATCGTAACCAATGCCAAGCAGCAACGCACCATGGCCATCATCCGCACATCAGAAACATCAGGATACTATGTTGATATTTATCGATCGGCTCATCCAAAAAGCAATGAGTATTTGTATCACAATGTTGGCAGTGGGTTGAAATTTTTAGATGGAAAAAGAAATGAGTTTTCAATGAATCCTACTGAATTTCCAATCAGTAAAATACCTATTGATCCGCCAGGATTCAGTGCTATAAAATCAATACAATCAATAGAAAAAACCACGAAAAATGTGGTTGCCTTGTTCCTTTTAAGTGAAGAAGAAAACAACAAAACCTTTATGCAGGTATTGTTTGCAGGTGAAGGAAATAGGGTGTTTTATGCAGGCAAGGCACCGCAAACAAAAACGGCAGACATCCCCTACAGAAATCTTGAAACCCCTACCCTGATTGCAAGGCAGGAAGGAGAGGCTTGGACAAAACCATTTGTGGCGGTTTATGAGCCATTCAAAGGTGAAAATGGCCATAGTGTTGACAGCATACAAGTAATTGACAAATCAGACCCAGGAAGATTTACAGCCCTGTTGGTAATGAATAAAGACAATGCAAAGCAATACATTTTTCAATGCACGGAAAGCGCACCCATGCATGCAACAAATAATTGGAAATTCAAGGGAAATTGCGGGGTAGTTTCAGTCCAAAAAAATCAGCTTCAATACTTATACCTAGGCGATGGAAATGAGGTTTCATTTGGTTATTATGGATTGACTGCGAAGGCGAAAAACAGTTCAGCCAATTTCGAAATTAAAAATGGGATTATGACAATCAATTGCAATCAGCAAACAACAATTTCATTGCCTGACACAAAATCAATAAAAGCCTATTTAACTACATCAGCAGGAAAAACAGCATTAACAATTACGCGCATTGGGAATAAAATAACCTTGACAGTACCTGCAACTAAAAATGGGTTGATTAGTTTTAATTGATTTGATTATGGCGATGAAAGTGAGGCTACTATTTTATTTCTATAATAGGATTCTTCTGCAAGTATCCTATTGATTGAAGAAACACATCGGTTTCAGTTACTGTTTTTTTATAGTACTCAAAATTTTTATAGTTGAAAAATCCATGCCGCTGGCCTTCATATAAGTGAAGAACAGATTTGCTTTTAACTTTTTCCATCGCCTTTTGAAAATATTTAGCAGTTTCTACCGGAATCAGGTCATCATTGGTTCCCAAAAATAGTATGGTAGGAGGCATGCCCGCTTTTATATTGTGCAGGGGCGAAAAATTTTTGTAGGCTTCCCCAATTCTTTCAAATCCATAGCCCCCAGGACCATTGTCTATTACGGGATTGAAAAGAACCAATGCATTTGGAATAGCGCTAACTGAAAGGTTTTCAGACTTCTCGTTGTAATCATCAATTAATGCTGTAGCTGCAGCAAGATGTCCCCCTGCTGAACCACCTGCTGCAACAATCCTAGATGTATCAATATGAAATTGACCTGCGTGTTCTCTTATGAACCGTATTGATGTTTTTGCGTCTTTCAAAGACTCAAATGGAGTGGTTTTTTGTCGATCCCTCACCCTATAGTCAACAAGAATACAAACAATCCCTCTTTTGGAAAAATACTTAGCATGTGGCGCAAATTGATTGATATCACCACCGTTCCATCCACCTCCAAAATAAAAAACCATTGCAGGATAGTTTTTTGCAGCGTTTATTGAATCTGGATAATAAACTTCCATGAATAATTTAGCTGTATCAATTTGTTTATAAAGAATTCTTTGTTGAGAAAAAACAAATGAACATGCAATGAAAGAAAAAATAAATGTGTTGAAGATGTATTTTTTGCAGGATTTTATTTTCATTTTTATGAATTGAGGATGTCTCATGTTTTACAATTTCGAAATTAATGGTTCAAAATAAATGTTGATTTATCAGTTTTACTTTTTATGACTCATATTAATTATACCAAATAAGTTTCTGCTAGATATATTTTTCTTTCGCTATTTTTTATCAGAAATTTTTGTTCTTTATAAATGGATCATCGGGACAAAGTTTTTCGGATTGGTATTTTTTTGCAGTTGCTTCACATTGCTTGCGCAACTTGGCTAGCGTTTTTGCATATTTCATATCTGATGCAAGATTATTTTTCTCAAGCGGATCATTTTTCAGGTCATACAATTCTTCAGGAGCAGTGATCAATCTATAACGGAAATATTTCCATCTTTCTGTCCGTATAGCCTCACTGGAAGGAATATCAGGATTGTCCCACAAATGTTCTATCAAAATAGAACTCCTGTTCAAATGGGCATTGTTATTTACAAGCATAGGAGTCAGGCTTTTCCCTTGATAGTTTTTAGGAGCAGTAATTCCTGCCATGTCTATCATGGTCTTTGTGATATCAATATTCAGCACCATTTGATCAACGCTGGATGATTTTTTTACCCTGGGGTCATAAATGATCAACGGTATTCTGATTGATGCATCATACATTAACCATTTATCAGCCAATTGACGATCGCCTAAAAAATATCCATTGTCGCCCATCACAA
>CANLED010000378.1 GCA_947489175.1 Chitinophagaceae bacterium
ATTAGTTGACACCAAGATTAGCCAATTATTTTTTAATAAAATCTTAAAAAGGCCTTATTACAAAAAGTTACCCAGAGGGTTATTATTGCTCAATTTTATATACCAGCGTATTTTTGGAATAAATAAATCAGTTCCTTTCTCTGTCTATTTTACAAGTTCAATTTATGGTTTTGAGAATATTATTTTGCCGGAAAATGATGAAAGCATAAAGATAAGTTTTACAGTAAGTGGTGGCTGTTTTATAACTGTGTTCAAAGGAACTTCACTCGAGATTGGCGAAAACACCATATGGGCTTTCAATGTCTGTATTCAAACAGGAAATCATGATTTGTATGACAGAACAATTTATCATACAAAATCTGTAAAGATTGGCAAAAATTGTTGGATAGGAAATGGTGTTACTATTCTTGCAGGTGTTGAGTTAGGAGATAATGTTACAATTGGAGCAAATAGCGTTGTGACAAAGTCATTTCCTTCAAATGTTGTCATCGGTGGAGTGCCTGCTAAAATATTAAAAGAAATTTAATTGTATGTGTGGGATTGCAGGAATTATACGGTTTACATCAAAAGAGGTCAATGAATTTGAGATAAAAAAACTAACCGATGTAATCACCCATCGTGGACCTGATGGCGAGGGGTGTTGGATTCATCCCAATAAACATCTAGGATTGGGGCATCGTCGGTTGTCAATTCTTGACTTAACTAACCAAGGTGCCCAGCCTATGCATTATGCGGATAATACAATTTCAATTGTATTTAATGGGGAGATTTATAATTTTCTTGAGTTAAGGCAAGAGTTGAAACAAAAGGGGTATGATTTTAAATCTGAATCTGATACGGAAGTTTTATTAGCTTCATATCATTGTTGGGGTAAAGATTGTTTATCTAAATTTAATGGATTTTGGTCTTTTGCATTATGGGATGATTCCCTACAAGAGCTTTGGCTAGTTCGAGATAGATTTGGAATAAAACCACTTTATTATACTTTTGAAAAGGATTCGCAAATAGTTTTTGGATCGGAAACTAAGCAATTTAATCAAGTAGAAGGATTTAAGAAAAAGGCTAATGATGATATTATTTCATATGCAATAGCAAATAGTTGGGGATTGGAAGGATATGGGAAAACTATATTTGACAAAGTAGAGCAAGTTAAACCAGGTCATTGGGTAAGTATGAAATTTGACCAAACCGTTAAAGAATATTGTTGGTGGGATACTTCAGAAAATTTGACTAAAACTGACTCAACATACATTGAACAGGTAAATCAGTTTCAAAATTTATTAGAAGATTCAATTTTACTAAGGCTTAGAAGTGATGTTCCTATAGGAACAGCTTTGAGTGGTGGATTGGATTCATCTTCTGTTTATTCTATGATAAAAAAGATTTCAAATAGTAAAAATAAAATAATTAGATCTCCTCTTGATTGGCAAAAAGCATTTGTTGCCACATTTCCGAACACTAGTCAAGATGAAGAGCAATTTGCTAGAGAAGTTGTTGGGGATAATATATCAAATGCAATATTTTTTGATATTTCTACTGAAACTAATTTTGTTGAAAATTTATTGAAGAGTATAACTCATTACGATTTGATTTCTGCTACACCTCTCAACATTTTAGATGGTGTATACGGTAAGATGAATGAGAATGGGGTAAAAGTATCTTTGGATGGACATGGCGTTGATGAAATGCTTTATGGATATCCTTTTTTAATTCGAAATGTAATTGAGGGAATAAATAGAATTGAAAATTTACAAAAAGATGATATAGTTTCTATATATGATAATATGTTTGTTGAGAAAAATAGAACCTCTTTTTACAATTTGCCTTCTAATCAGAGTATCGTACAAAAAATTTACCGACGTTTAATTTCCAAATATAAGTCAAAGGTAGAAACCAAGCCTTCATTTTTTTCGCAGGAGCATTTTAGTAAAACTCCTGAATTTATAAAGACAATAAGAAATAGAAGTCAGGGACCTGAATCTTTACTTTACGATGCATTTCATTTTGACGTTTTGCCATCAATACTTAGAAATTTTGATTTAGGATCAATGAGAAATAGTGTTGAAGTCCGAATGCCGTTTATGGATTACAGAATTGTTACTTTTCTATTTTCCTTACCAATATATAGTAAAATTGGTAATGGAATGAACAAAAGAATATTGCGAGATGCCATGAAGAACATACTAGTTGAAAAAATTAGGCTTCGAAAATCAAAAATAGGTTTAAATGCACCATTACAAAATTGGTTTAATGGTTATTTGAAAGAAATTATAATGGACGAAGTGAATTCTTCAAATTTTTTAAATTCGAGTTGGTGGAATGGCAAAGAAGTTAATTCATTTGTGAATGAAAAGTTTAAGAAAAATGATTGGTCTGAAAATGACTGCACTACTTTCTGGCCAATTTTAAATGCACATTTATTATTAAATTAATCAAATGAAGGTTTTTCAAATTGTACATTCATTTCCACCATTCAATCATTATCTCGAAGAAAAATACAATGTATCTATTCACAATTATTCTTTTTCTGATTGGAAAAAAATACTCATAGATGAATGTTTTAATACCGTTCATCTATTACTTCCTATGTATAATTTCTCAGATGTAAATGGTTTTTTTACCTTATGGAATTACAAACCTATGCAACTGGCATGGGCAAAGGAACATGGGTTTCATGAGACTGATCTGAAAGAAATATTATTTGCTCAAATCGAGCACTACAAGCCGGATGTTTTTTATAATTTATCACCAATATTATTTTCTAGTCAGGAAATTGATAGAATAAGTAATAAAATAATTAAATTGTCATGGTTTGCATCAGCAGAAATCAATAAAATTGATTTTAGTAAGTATGACGCAAGACTAACAAATTTGCCTTCAGATTTTGATATTAGTGGAATCAAGGGGTTCAAGTCGTTACCTTTTCAACTAAGTGCACCTGAGATTCCGCAACAGGAGTATTTAAAATCTAATTCCTTATTTGATGTTGTTTTTTTTGGTCAATATC
>CANLED010000379.1 GCA_947489175.1 Chitinophagaceae bacterium
ATCATTGAACCGATGATGCTTCTTCTGTTTTTAATCAAGGCAAAAGGCGATACTTTTGGTTGATGTTCTGGTAATCCCACAACCAGTAGTTTTCCATGCAATCCCAATAAACCAAGGTAAGCTGTGTAATCATGGTCTGCGGATATTGCGTCTAATACCACATCAAACTTTGAAGCATAAGGCAACAATGCATCTGTATTTTGAGCAAGGATGAAATGATGTGCGCCTAATTTATTGGCTTCTTGAACTTTTGATGGTGATGTACTGATAACAGTCACTTCTGCTCCAAATGCTACAGCGAATTTAACAGCCATGTGACCTAGACCGCCAAGACCTACAACTGCTACTTTCATGCCTGCTTTTACATCGGCAAATTTCAAGGGCGAGTAGGTTGTAATTCCTGCGCACAGCAAAGGTGCAACACCAGCAAGGTTTTCGGTTTCATTGATGCGCAAAACGAATTTCTCATCTGTTACAATTTCAGCTGAATATCCGCCCATCGTTCTCATACCAGATCCGTCTCTTTCCAAGGCATTGTATGTGCCCGTCATTCCCTCGTCACAATATTGTTCGTAGTCGCTTTTACAATTGGCACAAGTTCTGCAGCTATCAACCATCACACCCACACCAACTGTTTGTCCAACAACAAAGTTCGTAACTGCAGACCCTACTGCTTTCACTTTTCCAACAATCTCATGTCCAGGTACTACAGGGTAAACAGCACCACCCCATTCATCACGAGCAGTGTGGATGTCGCTGTGACAAACACCGCAATATAAGATTTCAACTTGTACATCATTTTCTTTGAGTTCTCTTCTGAGGATATTGATGGGTTCAATGGCGGATTTACTGCTTGTTGCAGCGTAACCTTTTACTGTATTCATTTATTTATTCTAGTTTATTTCTTAGTTAGGTATTTCTTAGGGTCTTTTAAGAATTCATCCTTGCATTCAGCTGAACAAAATCCGTAAGCCTTTCCATCAACATGACAGGTATCGCTGATGCCAGCAGTAACGGGCATTCCACAGGTAAAATCTTCCTTGTTAACAACCATTTCTGGTGTGTAAAGAGATGTTTCTTTGACCATTTCTGTGGAATTTGTTGCAGGGGTAGCTTCTGCTTTTTTCTCGACGTTATTGCTACAAGAAGCAAAAAATAACAAAGATGCTGAAAGTAGAGAGATTAATTTCATTGCTTTTTTGGTTGAGGTTTTCGTAATTTAATGTAAAGTTGGCATACATTTTTCATTTGGTGAAATATCATTGTTCAATTTCAACGTTAAAATGTATTTTATCCAACAAAACTCAATCAACTCAGCAATTGTTTAATTTTGCATCATAATTCTAGCACATGAAGAATAGCTATAGGAATATTCCATTTATTTTTTCCTTCCTTGTATTTTGTTTACATACTATCGCCCAAACGCCAAGTAAAAAAAACCTGCCAATTGGGGTATTTGATTCAGGGACAGGGGGACTAACCGTTATGGAAGCAATGCTCACATTGGATGCATTTAACAATGTTACTGGGAAACCAGGTGCTGACGGGAAGCCAGATTTCGACAAGGAATATTTTCAATACTTGGCTGACCAAGCCAACATGCCTTATGGCAATTATGCTGCGGAGAAAAAGACTGATTTATTGAAAGAGCATGTTGTTAAAAACATGGATTTTCTGTTGAAGCAGCAATATGAAATGTTGTTGAACAACAATACCAATAATAACGAAAAGCAAAGCGTTAAAATGCTTGTGCTTGCTTGTAACACAGCCACTGCATTTGCATTGGATGAAGTGAAGCAATTTGTTAAATCCAATGGCAGCAATACTCCTGTAGTGGGCGTAATTAACGCTGGAGTGAAAGCTGCTTTGGCATATCAAGCTTCTCATACTAAAGGTTCAATCGGAGTGTTCGCAACTGCGGGCACTGTTGCTTCTGATGGTTATCCTAAAACCATCCGTGCCATGGCCAAAACACTGAACATGCAAGAACCTGTGATTGTTAGTCAGGGTGGGTTTGGACTTGCCGATGCCATCGACCGTGATTATAGTTTTTATGTTGATACAGCGAGCAAATATAGAAGTGATTATAAAGGTCCATCTTTGAACAATCCTGCCTATAAAATTGATACATCTCTGTTGTCTGTTTATAAATTCAACAAAGAAAAAAACAAGTTGCTTTGTGAGTTCGATGATACAGGAAAATGTTTGGATATTCAGTTGAATGATCCTGAGAATTATGTAAGGTATCATTTGGTTAGTTTGTTCGAAAAAATGCGTGGTCAACACATCACAACGCCAATGAATACACTGATACTAGGATGCACCCATTATCCTTTTATGCGCGATACAATCAGGCATGTACTTAATGAGTTATATAACCTCAAATCAAACGGTTCTTATGTTTATCGTTCTGTGTTGGCTGAGTATGTGGAGTTGGTAGATCCTGCTGTTGAGACTGCAAAGGAAGCCTATATTGAAATGAGAAAACTGGCATTGGGTAATACATCAGCTAAAGAAGCCAATAAATTTTTTATTACCGTTCCGAATAAGAATAATTCAGAAGCCAAGCTGCAACAAGATGGTTGGTTTACGTATGAGTATAAGTATGGCAGGACGGCTAACGAAAACAAGAAGTTTGTTCAGTTCGTACCGTTTGATAATAAAAACATTTCACCAGCAACATATGATAGGTTGAAGGCGGCGTTGCCTAACGTCTATCGGGAGATTATGCCAGGGACGAGCCAATACAAATGAAAAATGAAGAATGAAAAATGAAGAATTGATTTAGAAGTTATCTCGCACCATTTTTTATAGAAATGTCTTTGTAATTTATTGAAATTCAATATATTAATCGATAGATTATTTTTTCATCAAAGACTCCCCTCCTGGACAGGAGGGGTGCCGAGCCCGATGAGCGAAGCGAATCGGACGAGGTGGGGTGGTGGAATTAACATGTAGGAATATCCACCACCCCGTCTCCAGACACTCGCTTCGCTCGGTCTGGATC
>CANLED010000380.1 GCA_947489175.1 Chitinophagaceae bacterium
ACTTTTGGTGGTGATAATGCAGAAGCCTATTTCAGTTTTGACGGCAAAATGCTTGTCTTTCAAAAAACAAATCCCAAAGAAAACATTCCATGCGATCAAATTTATATTGCCAAAGTACCTACTTCAGCCAATGAAAAGTTTGAACCGAGGTTAGTAAGCACGGGTAAGGGACGAACAACCTGCGGTGCATTCTTGAAAGACGGCAAGCATGTTGTGTATGCTTCAACTCATTTGGGGGACGAAAAGTGCCCTCCTGTTCCAGATCGTGCTAAATATGGTAACAAATACATTTGGCCATTGTATCCTTCTTTCGACATTTTTGTAGCTGATTTAAACGGAAAAATAACAAAGCAACTCACCAATACCCCAGGTTATGATGCAGAAGCTACCATTTCTCCTGATGGCAAAACCATGTTGTTTACTTCTACACGAGATGGAGATATTGATCTATACACCATGAATTTGAAGTCAGGTGAAACTAGAAGAATTACATCTGAACTTGGATACGACGGTGGTGCTTGGTTTAGTCCTGACGGGGAAAAAATCATCTGGCGTGCATCAAGACCCAAAACAGATGCTGACGTTGCAGAATACAAGGAATTGCTAAAAGAAAACCTTGTTGCCCCAACCAAGATGGAAGTGTATATCGCAAACGCGGATGGAAGCAATGTAAAACAAGTTAGCTCCTTAGGTCAGGCAAACTGGGCACCTGCGTACATGCCTGATAGCAAAACAATTATTTTTGCATCTAATCATGAATACAAGCGTGGATTTCCTTTTAATCTTTACACCATGAATGAAGATGGATCAAACCTTGTTAAGATTAGCCGTGATAAAGGTTTTGATGCTTTTCCCATGTTCAGCACAGATGGTAAAAAAATTGTGTTTTGTTCAAACAGAAATAACGGGGGTACACGCGATACCAATATTTTTGTAGCTGATTGGGTTGATTAGTTATTGAACTGTTACAATACCATTTTGTCTCCTAAGAAAATAAATTTTTTTATTCTCAAAATAATCTGGTTTAACCTCTTTTGCATTAAAGTTTACAGGCCTGAAATCAAAATCAGTCATGAGCTTAAATTGCGGATCATCTAAATTGAACATGGTAATTTGTCCGTATTTCAGCAACAATTTGATGAAATAAAAAGTTAATTCATAGGCCTTATAAGCAGTAATTGTTGATTTTATTCCAATGGTATTTTTGAATTGGTTGTCAAAAGTTGTTGCCCAATTGTGGCCAACTGGAATGTGAAAAGAAGACGTGTAGAAAATTGGTAACTCTGCATAATTTTTATGCTGAATTTCTTTAAAACTTTCCCAAGATGGCATACCAATCACCTGAATTTTATTTTTTTTCTCCAAGGAAGAAACAGCCGTTATTAATTTTTTACAAAAATCTTCATCTAAAGATCCTGATATAATAACATTGTTTTTTGTTGAATCTACCATAGCTGCTAAATCAGCGTTGGAAAATAATTCATTCAATATGAGGGTTTTGTATTTGAAAGTTGCATTGTTTGATGAGCCATTAAAATCTTTAAAAATGCTCTCAACTTTTTCATCGTAACTGTTCCCTCTTTTGCACCAAATAATATTTCCCTCAGGCCATTTTTTTTCAATTTGGTTGAAAATAACTTGTATGTGAGAATTGATTTTCGGATTGGCAAGAAACACAGTTGGACTTGCCCTAATGCCGCCATCATTGGGGTATGTTGCATTTATCAGTGGTATATTCTTAGCCTTTGAAATTTTTGCTATTTGTAAGTATTCAAAGCCTTCTAATTGTCCAATAATCAAATCTATTGAATCAAATTTTTTATTTTCGAGCAATGTTGTTAAAGATCCATTTTTACTCTTTATATCAAATGTTTCTAGTATAACTGAGGTACCTTTTGTATTAATGGAATCGATGGCCAAACTGGCTCCTTCATAAAATTCCAAGCCTGCCGCAGCATTTTTAGGGAAACTATTTTTAAATACATAATTTCCTGTTTTATCGAAGCTGCTATCTAGGTAAAGCGACACAAATAGTGCTGCTCGAATGGTTGGTTTTTTTTGTTGTGCTTCCCCTAACATACTGAACGTGAGGGAAAGGACCAAAATAATGGCCTTTTTCATTATTTAAAGGTACAATTTTATTCCCATTCAATAGTCGCTGGCGGTTTGCTAGAAATGTCATAAACAACCCTATTTATTCCCCTAACCTGGTTGATAATATCATTTGAAACTTCTCCTAAAAATTCATAAGGAAGGTGTGCCCAGTCCGCTGTCATACCATCAACAGATGTAACGGCCCTCAGGGCAACTGTAAATTCATAGGTCCGTTCATCACCCATCACACCAACTGACTTAACTGGTAGAAGAATTGCACCGGCCTGCCATACTTTATCGTATAAGCCATGTCTTTTTAATGATTCAATATATATATGGTCTGCAGCTTGAAGTAGTTTCACTTTGTCTTCAGTGATATCTCCTAAAATTCTTATGGCTAGTCCTGGTCCAGGAAATGGATGCCTAAACAACAAATCATCGGGGATTCCTAGTTCTAGCCCTACTTTCCTTACTTCATCTTTGAAAAGAGAACGTAAGGGCTCAATCAAGCTGAGTTTCATTGTTTCTGGTAATCCACCTACATTGTGGTGTGATTTAATAGTAACTGAAGGACCATGTACCGAAACGCTTTCAATGACATCGGGGTATATGGTTCCTTGTCCAAGAAATGAAATATCTGTTAGTTCCTGTGCTTCGGCATCAAAAACTTCTATAAAGGTTCTTCCGATAGCTTTTCTTTTTTCTTCTGGATTGGTAAGTCCTGCCAATGCGTCATAAAAAACTTTACTAGCATCAACTCCTTTTACATTTAGATCAAGCTGCTCATAAGTTTTCAGGACAGATTCAAATTCATCTTTTCTCAAAACGCCGTTGTCAACAAAAATACCATAGAGATTTTTCCCAATGGCATGGTGGATAAGCGTTGCCGCTACTGTTGAGTCAACACC